>JBIKTA010000011.1:0-14259 GCA_044348315.1 Burkholderiaceae bacterium
CAGTTTCAGGATCTGCGCCGGTTCTAGCAGCGGCTGCTGCTCAATCATCGCGCCTGTCGCGTCTATTTCCTGGGCCAGGGCCGTTTGCAGGCGGGTCAGTTCGACCGCGGAGCCAAAGGTCTCTGACTGAAGGCGCGCGTTCTGTTTGGGCTTGGCACCGGCGATCACTTGGGTATTCGGATCGTCTGGAATGGGGCCGGTCTGCGCGTCCAACGCTTGAATCAGCTTCACGAAGCTTTGCGTGCCCAGGCGCTGCGAGGACTGTCCGAGATATGCGTCGATGGCGGCCTCGATGCCCGCGTGCTCACCGTATGCCGTTTTGATCATGCTGCGGAGCACATCGCGGGCCTGGTCGGTTGACTGAGTGCGTTTGAAGAGATTGGTGCCGAGTGTCAGACCATCTCGGCTCTGGGTCAGTCTCAGGTAGCCGCCACGCACCTGACCCCGACTGACCAGAGAGACCGCTGCGCCACGCAATAGGTCCGAGGCCTCCTGCCGGGTTCCTTTGAATTCCCGCCGACCCTGTCCGATCGGGGTGAGAAGGGATTGATTGATGGTGATCCGGGTCGCCATGATTCGCCCTCAGCGTACAAGGTTAAAGTCCGGGATCGGAGGTTACCTCAACCAATAAGACCGTAGGCGGTTCTTCGCGTTCGCCCGGATGCGACCGAGGGCGACTGTCACACCAGGGCTAGTGGTCCACTGCCGATTCTGCCGAGGGCGACCTCGGAGCCGCCGCGGCTCGCGGCGTCGCGCTGTAGTGGTGCTTCGGGTCGACATAGCGGGCATTGTTGCGTTCGCGCAGGCGGGCCGAGGCTTCGTCGTAGAGAAAGGGCAGGAACGCATATCGAGTCCCGCGCGTCACAGGCGTTGCCTCGTGAAGGAGAAAGCACGAAAACACGCAGGCGCCGCCTGAGGGTGCGCGATACGTCTGCTGACCATACTCTGGAAACTTCAGGTCGCCGCCTACATAGTCCTCGGTATTGAGATTGAGCGTGACGGCAAACTGGCGATGACCGGTCCCGTCGTTGTCGCGGTGGGGCAGGAAGTAACCGCCTTCATTGCCGTCATAGCAGGCCACCAGATAGCGCTCCATGCGGGTGACCTGAAATCGAAACGCCTTGGCGATTTCCGGCATCAGCCGCAGCTGAATGCGCCGACGGGCCTCGGCGGCAAGCGCCTCCTCCTCGATGATGCAGTCCCTACGGCGCTTGAAGCGGTAGTCGATCACGCCTTCGATGCTGCCGTCGGGGCGGGTTCGCATGTATCCGGAGTCGCTGCCGCCCCGCGACTCGTAATAGGCAATGAGTTCACGACAGAAGTCGGGCTCGAAGATGCGCGGCAGAATCAAGACCGGAGCCTGGGGCGACGCCGCGCCCTCGACGGGAGGACCCATCCGTTTCAGGGCATCCTGAAGCTCTGCCCATAATTGAGAAGCGGGTTGCCGTGTATCGAACCAGCGCAGTCCGCGCAGATTCGGGTCCAGCAGCACCATGCCGTCGCGCAGCACCCGCTTTCCCGGCCGGGTACGCGACGCCTCGATCAGACCATAGCGCTGGGCGACCTGCAGATCAAAGTCCCAAAGCACTCGGATGCCGGGAATCGCGTCCTGGACTCGCGCCTGAGCCTGATCCTGTGGATCAGCGGAAATGATGAAGAGCGACAGCTGGACGTCGTCGAAGACGGGTCGATGCCTTTGCATGAAATCGAGCAGTGCGCGCGTGTGGGGGCGCGACGTGCTGACGGCAAACCAGAGCAGCACGTTGCGGCCGGCGACCGAATAGAAGTTGTAATCCGGCCGTTGATTGGATGCCGTGATGAAATGAGGTGCCAGTTCGCCGTATTCGGGTCTGGGCATGGGTCTGCCTCCTGATTGCAAGCAGGAGACTTTGAAGCTTGAGGCGAGAGCGGGTCAACCCGATTTCGGCTGAGAACCGGGCGGTTTGTTGATTTGGGATAGAGGAGGCGCTGGCGGCTCGCCGCTCTCCCGCACGAAATCAGATGCCCTGACGCACGGCTGCACACAAGACGTGGAGCGGCACAGCCTGGACGTCCTTCGCAAGCGGATAGGCCTCCTGACCGGGATAGACCACCCATTTCCGGCTGGGCTTCAAGTCTTCACAGGCGTGATGAAAGCCGCGCTCCAGTTTCGGTGCGAGGCTCAGCTTGAATTCCACTGCCCACAGTTCCTCGCCTGGCCAGGCGAGCATCAGATCAATCTCGGCGCCGGCGCTCGTTCGGTAAAAATAGGGTGTGGCCTGGGGAGGCGCGCACGACAGCAAGCTTTCGATGCAGAAACTTTCCCAGCTTGCTCCGGCCACCGTATGTGAGAGCAGTTGATCGCGGGATTCGATGCCCAGGAGGGCGTGGAGTAGACCGTTGTCACGCACAAAGACTTTAGGTGCCTTGACCAGCCGCTTGCCGATATTGGCATGCCAAGGCTGCAAGCGTCTGACCAGCAGCAGATCGCAGAGCAATCCTATGTAGCTTTGCGCGGTTTTGACATCGACGCCGATATTTCGCGCAAGTTGGGCGGCGTTCAGCAGACCACCCTGGTGATGGGCGAGCATGGTCCAGAATCGCCGCAAGGTTTCGGCCGCAATTCGCGGCCCAAGCTGCGGGATGTCCCGCTCGAGATAGGTGCGGATGAAATTCTCCCGCCACCGTAGGCTGCGCAGATCGGATGCTGCCAACAGGCTCTGGGGGAAACCGCCCCTAAGCCATAGGGCGTTCTGCTGGTCCGAGCCGGTTTCGAGCAGGTTTAGCCCAGCAAGTTCGACGAACGCAATTCGGCCGGCAAGCGTCTCGCCCGTTTGCTTCAACAGGTCGAGGGTCGCCGAGCCGAGTAGCAGGTATCGCCCCGCGTAGTGTCCGGCTCGCCGTGCGCGATCGATCAATCCCCGCAGGACCGGAAACAGCCCTGGCGCACGATGCACTTCATCCAGAATGACCAGCTTGTCGAGTTGACCTTCGAGGTAGAGTTCGGCCTCCCTCAACTTGCTTCGGTCACGTTCGGACTCGAGATCGAGGTAGACATGAGGCCGCCCGCGTGCGACCTCAAGCGCCAGTGTGGTTTTCCCCACCTGCCGAGGCCCCAGCAGGGCGACTGCGGCGGATTCAGAGAGTTCATCGAGGAGCGCAGTGTGAGCTTGGCGTGTGTACATCCTTGCAATTATGGAAACTTATTCCATGATTTGCAAGGATAAACGCTGTGCGGGACTTTGGGCGGTGCTCACCTGTCCCGGGCGTGTATGACGGGGCCAACCCGGCGCTCAATCAGCACTCCCCCAGCCTTCCAGACTGTCGAGCCGCTCCGGAAACTGAGCTTCCTCGTAGAGCGACTCCAGGCGATCGGCGGGCCAGACGCGGGCGGCGAGCGCCATGAATTTTCCCCGGTAGGCTGCCGGGTCGGCGGGGTTTGCCGGCTCGCCGCGAATGATCTCGCAGCGCCCCTCGAGCCGGCGACCGTCACGAAGATGCAGGGTCAGTTCACAGCGCTGCCGCGACGGGAACGCGTGGGTCATGGCCTCATCTTCCTGTAGCGTGATGCGCTGCATCAGCGACTGGATCTGCTCATTGCCAGCGGCGGCGTCGGTGAAACACTCGACCCCATGGCTGCGGTGAACCAATACCGATGCGAGCGCGAATGGCGTCGAAAAGCGCGTGGCAAACGCATTGCGGATGTCCTTGCTGCCCAGGAAGACCACAAATTTGAACCCGCGCAACTCGATGCGTTCGACCTCGTCAGCTCGCGGCCATGCGGCCGGATCGCCCAGTGGTGCCAGCGCATCGCGCAGGGCATCGATCGCCGCGTGAATCGGCCGGCCACAGCCGTAGAGCTTGATGTAGCCGTCGGCGAGCAGCCAGCGTTTGCCCAGATCGCGCGTCATGTCGGTGGGTCGGAAGTTATCAAACAGCACCCCATCACAGGTGGGCCGGATGCCATCGATCGGGCCTGTGAAGCCGCTTTGCGCGAGGCGCACGGCAGTCTGGCCCATCGTGGCGCTGTGCGCCGCATACCAGTTGCGCAGGGTCGCGCCTTCCTTCATGCCCTGGCGGTTGCCTGCGATGGGCGACGATGCGGCGATATTGATCAGCTCGCGCATCTGTGCCGGGGGCAGGCCCATCAGCCGCCCGGTCGCCACCGCAGCGCCCACCACGCCGTAGGTGCCATGAGGATGAATGCTCATGCGCATGTCGCAGGCGCTGCCGATGCGGGCGACGATCTCGTAGCCGATCGCGCAGGCCAGCATGAAGGCCTCGCCGCTCGAGCCCAGTTGCTGAGCCACTGCCAGTGCACTGGGGATGACTTGAATGCCCGGGTGTCCGTTGCTGGTGAGATTGCCCTCGTCGAGTTCGAGCCAGCAACCGGCAGCCGCGTTGAGCGCGGCGGCATCGAGCGGGTTGAGCCGGGCGGGCGTGCCCAGCACCGAGGCCCGCCCGTCCGCCACCTGCGATTGCTGTAGCGCGAGCATCTGGCGCATCGGCCCCTCGTGATTGCCGATGGCGCATACCGCCAGCGTGTCGGCCAGAATGCGCCGCAGGTGGGCGAGGGCGTGGGGTTCGATGTCATCCAGCCGGGCGTGGCAGGCAAAGTCGGCCAAAGCGTCGATGTGATCCGTCATCTCGAGTCTCGATCGGTCCAAAACCGACGAGGCTAACCGATCTGGTCTATGCTCATACAAGTTTTCTGCAGACACCGGACTTCGCTTGCGCCCTTGGACAGACACCTGGTGGGCAGGCGCGGGGCCCCACTTCCACACACCCACTCGCAGGAGTTCCCGATGAAAATTCTCACGCGCCGCAGCGTACTCTCCCTGTCAGCCCTGGCATTGGCGGTCGGTTTGTCAGGGCAGGCGAGCGCCCAGAGTTTTCCCGATCGACCGATCCGGCTGATCGTGCCCTTTGGTGCGGGGAGCGCGGTCGACGTGATAGCCCGGGCCGTGGCGACGCAGGCCGGCGAGCAGATGAATCAGTCGATCCAGGTCATCAATCGGACCGGCGCCAACGGCATCATCGCCGCCGAAGCGGCTGCCCGCTCGGCGCCCGATGGCTATACCCTGTTCATGCCCAACGACGGGATCATGGCCGCCAATCCGGCGCTCTACGCGCCTCTGCCGTACGACCCCATCAAGGACTTCACCGCTGTCACGCTGACCTCGACGGTGCCGCTGGTGCTGGTCACCCATCCTGGCTTTCCGGCGACCAATGTGCAGGAATTTCTGGCACAGGCTCGCGCCAAGCCCGGCGCCATCAATTTCACCTCCACCGGTTCGGGTTCGGCCCAGCACCTCGCGATGGAGTTTTTGAAAGATGCGGCCGGTATCAATCTCACGCATGTCCCGCACAAGGCCATGGGCGCGGCGCTCACCGATCTGATGGCCGGCACCATCCCCGTGATGTTCACCGGCATATCCAATGTCGTGGCCCTCTCGAAGGATGGGAAGGTCAGAGTGCTGGCGGTCAGTACCTCGCAGCGCGCGTCGATCATGCCGGATGTGCCCACGCTGGCCGAATCGGGCGTGAAGGGCTATCACTATGCGGCCTGGAATGGCATCGTCGCCCCGGCGGCTACGCCTCCGGCGGTGATCGAGCGCTTGCACAGCGAGTTTGCCAAGGCGATGGCCAATCCTGCAGTGCGGGCGAAGCTGGGTAATCTCGGTTTCAATCTCGTGGGGGCCGGCCCGAAGGAATTTGGCGAACTGATTCGCCAGGACGTGGATCGCCTGGGCAAGCTGGTGCGCACGGCCGGGATCAAGGTGAACTGAGATTGATTCAGGGGGCGAAGCGTGGGTGAGGCTTGGAGCGACGACGACCGAAAGTGGATGGGGCTCGCCTACCAGCTTTCGGTCGAGGCTTTTGAGCGGGGTGACTGGCCGACCGGTGCGGTGCTGGTCAAGAACGGCGTATCGCTTGCGACCGGCCAAAACCGTCAGGTCACCCAAGGCGATTTCACCGTACATGCCGAGATCGATGCCATCCGCGCAGCCGTGGTGTCGAGTGGTGTCGGGGCCGCCCGGGGCGCCACGCTGTATTGCACGATGGAGCCCTGTCCGATGTGTGCCGGCGCGCTCAAGCTCGCAGGCATCCGGCGCATCGTCCTGGCGTTGCGCCACGCAAGACTGCGGCGTTCGGACCTTGGTACGTACAGCCTTGAGCGATTTTTTGAAATGACCGGCTGGCATCCCGAACTCGAGAGTGGCTTGCTCGAGAATGAGTATCTCGAGCTGCGCCGCCGCTGGGGGCGGGATCCGGTCTCGACATCATTCTGAGGAACGATCGCCGGGGCGGTCGCGGTGATCAACTGTTCAACTGGATGATCTGGTTGAGCAGATCGCAGACCTGCTCGAAAGGCTCGGGAGAGAGCTTGCCCATGGGGTGGGCCGCTCCATGGCGGGCGCGCCAGTCGAAGGATTTCGGTTGATGACACAGGACATAGCTGGTTCGAGGCGCGTTGGCGACACGCGTCTTCCCCGCGATGACTGCAAACGGGTTGTCCGAGTTGTAATCCGCAGTCGTCATCGGTAAGCCGATGACGAGCGAAGTACGGTCATTGAACGGCCGAGTTGAAAGGACCAGGAACGGGTGGCGATCGCGCATCTCCCGACCGGCCTGCGGGTTGCAGTCGATCCAGATGATCTCCTGCCGATCGGGAATCCACAGCGCAGGGTCCTTGCGAGTCACCAACACTCAGCCCCGATCCGGTCTGAGACCATCGCTTCGCCGCCATGACGGTCGGGGTCGAAGCGCTGCAGCCTCTGCTCCAGGGAAAGTCCGCGCTCACCCAATGGCGTGATGATGACCCGCCCCGCCTCGACAGTCAGCTGAACAGACTGGTCAGCGCGTAACCGAGCCGCCTTCGCCACCGAGGCCGGTAGTCTTACGCCCAGATTGTTTCCCCATCGTTTGATGTCGAGTACCACTTCGGAGTCCATGCGCCCTCAATGTTTAGACGAGTTTAGACGGTCAGGACCTTAGCACGTTGAACCTTTAAATTCAATGTAGTCAGACGACCGGACGGATTCGGAGTTCATGCGCATCGAACGTACGCCCTGCTCAGTAGCGCTCGAAAACCGCCGCCAAACCCTGTCCGCCGCCCACGCACATCGTCTCGAGCGCGTAGCGGCCGCGCCTGCGCTGCAATTCGTGCAGCATGGTGGCGAGGATCCGGGCGCCGGTGGCACCCACCGGATGGCCCAGCGAAATCCCCGATCCGTTGACGTTCAGGCGGTCGAAATCATTCCAGCCCCAGCCCTTGAGCACAGCCAGCACCTGGCAGGCAAAGGCTTCGTTCAACTCGACCAGGTCCATTTGGTCGATCGTCAGCCCGACTCGAGACATCAGTTTGGCGACTGCGGGAACCGGGCCGATCCCCATGTGCGAGGGTTCGCACCCTGCTGCGGCCCAGCCGACCAGCGTGGCGATCGGCGTGAGGCCGAGCTCGGCGAGCTTGTCCTCGGCCACCACCATGCAGGCCGCCGCGGCGTCGTTCTGCTGACTGGCGTTGCCGGCGGTGACCGTGCCATTTTTCATGATCGGGCGGAGCACTGCGAGCTTGTCCGCCGTCGTGTCGCCCCGCACGCCCTCGTCCGTCGTAACGACCTTTACTTCCCCCTTTTTCTGCGGGACCGTGACAGGCACCACCTCGGCGTCGAAACGGCCCTCGGTCCAGGCCGCGGCCGCGCGCTGCTGGCTGCGCAGCGCATAGGCATCGGCTGCTTCGCGCGTGATGCCGTAGTCGCGTGCCAGATTTTCAGCCGTCTCGATCATCCCCGAGATCACGCCAAAGCGCGACACAGGCTGCGAACGCTCCCGGCCGCGGTCCAGGCGATCGTGCAGCGTCACGCTGCCGCTGCGACTGCCCCAGCGCATGTCGGTCGAGTAGTACTCGATGTTGCTCATGCTCTCCACGCCGCCCGCAATCACGACGTCGGCGGCGCCACTCTGCACCATCATCGCTGCGGAGAGCACCGCCTGCAGGCCGCCCCCGCAGCGTCGGTCCAGTTGCATGCCCGGCACTGCAACGGGCAGCCCGGCCTGAAGCGCTGCCCAGCGCCCCACGCAAGGCGTTTCGCTGTTGGCGTAGGACTGCGCAAACACCACGTCGTCCACGCGCTCCGGGTCCAGTTTGGTTCGTGCAAGTAGGGCGCGCAGCGTCACTGCGGCGAGTTCCTCGACGGGGACGGGGCGCAGGCTGCCGCCAAAGCTGCCGACAGGTGTTCGAAGCGGGGAAACGATCGCGGCACGCCGCATGGAGAGTCCTTTCAAAAAGTGGGCTGAGGTGGGCGTCGGCATGGACGCGATGCCGCTGAGCGGTCCTCCGAGAGGTCCCGATCGTACACGAGCCGAAGTGGCCTGACGCAGCAGGTGTGCGTGTATAGTCCTTCGCGTTTCGCAGCCTGTCTTTTCATGCGCGACCACTCAGGGAGATCTTCATGAAATCATTCAAAACACGACGGCGTTTTGCAGTGCGTGTCACCGCCGCTGCGCTGGCCTTCGGGTTCAGCTCCGTGGCGCTCGCGGCCTGGCCGGAGCGTCCGGTTCGCATCGTTCTCGGGTTTGCCGCGGGCGGCGGGTCCGACATCCTGCTTCGGTCGATCACGCCGGGGCTGAGTGAGGCCCTTGGACAGCCGGTGGTGGTTGAAAACCGTCCTGGTGCTGCCGGAAACGTCGGGATGAGCGCGGTGGCCAAGGCGACGCCGGACGGCTACACATTTTTGATGGGTTCGCCAGGCCTCGCGACCAACCCACCCCTCTATCCGAATGCCGGATTTGACCCCGTGCGTGATTTCGCGCCGGTCTCGCTGGTGGGCAGCGTGCAGAACGTGCTCATCGTCCGAAAGTCCCTGCCCGTCAATTCGGTCCAGGACCTGATCGCCTATGCGAAATCCAACCCTGGCAAGCTGAACATGGCTTCGCCCGGTGCGGGTTCATCGCAGCACCTGGCGGCCGAGCTCTTCAACGCGATGGCCGGTGTTTCGATGGCACACATCGCCTACAAGGGGGGCGCACCTGCGCTCAATGATGTGGTCGCTGGCCAGGTCGACTTGATGTTCAACGTGCTCCCCTCGGCGCTGCCTCAGATCAGGGCCGGCGCGGTCAAGGCTTTGGGCGTGACCGGTACCCGTCGCGCCGAGACTCTGGCCGATGTCCCCACGCTCGCCGAGGCGGGTCTGGCGGGCTACTCTGCGGTGACCTGGAATGGCATCCTGGCTCCGGCCGGCACGCCCGCTGCGATCGTTTCGCGCATGAATGCGGCCATCGTCAAGGTCATGCAGCAACCGGCCGTGATCGAGCGCCTGAAGGGCATGGGGCAGGACGTGGTGACGAGCACGCCGGAGGAGTTTGCCGCTTTCATCCGCGATGAGGCGGCGAAGTGGCGCCGCACCATCGAGTCCGCAGGCATCAAGATTCAGTGAACGGGCGCCCGTTCAGCACGCACCGCGGATCGCCGCGGCAGCGTGCTCGGCGGCAATCAACCCGAGCCCAAGTGCACTGAGCAGGCCATTACCGGACATGTAGCCATCACACCCGTTGCCCGAGATGCCGGCTGCAGTACCCCCGCCGGCATACAGGTTCGGAATGATCTGACCCGCTTCAGTCAAGACCCTGGCCTGCAGGTCGATGCGCAAGCCCCCTTGCGTGTGCGCGAGCGCGCCGCTCACCTTGGCCCCATAAAACGGGGCTGCCAGGGGTTGTGTCAGGGCCTTGCGACCATATCGGTCCACGCCAAGGCCCACACCATCGTTGTATTCGTCAACGGTTTTGCGAAGGGTGTCAGGGTCGAGGTGGAGTGCCTGCGCGAGGGCTTCGATCGATTGGGCACTGCGCAGCGCCCCTGAGGCGATCGTGTCCTTGAAGTGACTGGTGTGCGCGACCACATCGTGTATGCGCTGGTCGAACACGCCGTAGGCCACGCCGCCCGGTTGGGCCTGCACCTCGCGCGCAAATTCCGAATAGCCCATGTCGTCGCGGGTGAATCGGAGAGCCTCCTCATTGACAAAAATGCCGCCCAATTGGGGGATCTCGGGCGAGAGTCGCGTGCCGTAGCCCGCGCATACGTATCCATGGCCCTGGTAGCTGCTCATGTGCCGCGTGGCTGCGCCCAGAGCAAGGCCCCAACGCACACCGTCTCCGGTGTTGTTGTTGGTGCCGATGTATTCCATGCCGGCTGCTTCTGGAATGTGCCGAGCGATCAACTCGCGGTTGGCGCCGAAACCATCGCAGGCCAGCAGCACCTTGCGGGCGCGGATCCGGAGTTCAGCGTCCCGTCCAGCCAGGGCGCCAATGACCGCGCCGTCGGCATCGGTGATCAGGCCTGCGCCCGGTGTCTCATCTGCGTAAGTCGCAGTGGGCTCCCGGGTGAAGGCCTCATAGAGGGCCTGGATCAGGGGCCCGCCGGTTCGCCCCGGTGGATTGTGAAGTCGCAGAAATGAAAAGCCCGCGCGGCCTGCATCGGTGTTGAGGAACATCGGCAGCCCCACCTGATCGACCAGCGTGTCGATGATGTCCGGCGAGCGCCTACAAAGCAGATTGACCAGACCCGCATCGGCCTGCCCGCCATTTTTTCGCAGGATGTCTTCGGCCATCTGTTCGGGCGTGCCCGTGATGCCTGCCGCCTTCTGAAAGCGCGTGCCCGTCGCAGGGATCGAGCCGCTGGCGATTTCGGTATTGCAGCCGACGGCACGACTTTTTTCGATCAACACTACTTCGATGCCCAGACGGGCGGCCACGAATGCGGCCATCAGGCCACAACCGCCCCCGCCAATCACCAGCAGTTCAGTTTCGAGATCCCAGTCTGACATCAGTCCACCTTGACCTTGGCGTCGCGGATCAGTTGACCCCACTTGTCATATTCGCTGCGCACCATCGCGTTGAATTGCTGCGGCGTTGTGGGCGCGGCCAGCATGCCCCGTTTCGTGAAGTCGTCACGGACTGCCGCACTGGCGAGCACGGTCGACAAGGCCTGGGCGATTCGGTCGACGACTGCGCCCGGCGTGCCGGCGGGCGCGAAGACCCCATACCAGGTGCCCGATTCGTAGCCCGGCAGGCCCGACTCGGCGACCGTAGGCAGATTGGGAAGATCTGCGGCGCGCTGCATCGAGGTGATCGCCAGTCCTTTGAGCTTGCCTGAGGCCATGTGTGCGCGGACGAGGCCCACGTCGGCAAAGACCGCCTGGATTTGTCCACCCAGAAGATCCGTGATGGCAGGGGCCAGACCCTTGTAGGGCACATGCACGACATCCACCTTGGCCATGTTCTTGAAGAGTTCCATCGCAAGGTGGGGCGCGCCCCCGTTGCCCGAGGATCCGATGGTGATCGTGCCCGGCTGTTTGCGTGCGAGTGCGATCACGTCCTGAATGGACTGAGCCTGCACGCCCGGGTGCAGGCTCACGATAAAGGGGCTGTTGGCGGCAAGCGAGATCGGCGCAAAGCTCTTGAATGTGTCAAAGGGCAACTTTGCCGTCAGGTGCGGGGCGATCACCATCGTTCCCGCCGCGCCCATGTAGATCGTGTGGCCGTCGGGGGCGGAGGTGGCCACCATCTCGGCGCCGACCACGCCATTGGCACCCGGTCGGTTTTCGACCACGACAGGCTGACCCAGCAGTTCACCGAGTCGCGGAGCAACGCCCCGGGCTGCGGCATCCGTTCCGCCTCCCGCTGCGTAACCGACGACCATCCGGATGGGCTTGGTCGGCCAGGTCTGCGCAAGCGCCAACTGCGCCTGAACGCAAATGCCCGATGCGATCAGGCCGGCAAGTAGTGACAAGCTCTTTTTCATTCTGTACTCCCAGTTGAGACACACATTTGGTCAACGATATCGCGCCAGCCTGCATGAAGAGCGTCGGCGTGAAGCGCGGCGATCGACTCCAGCACGGCTCGCATGGCCGGATAGACGGGTCCGGCCAGCGCACTGACCTTGTCAAAGACAACGTGTGGCGGCAGGGGCCGGTCCGGGCCTCCAACGGCAGACAGACACTCGGCGTCGATACGCGTGCCGTCGATCAGTTCGACCACCACGCGCGCCGGTCTGTCGTGAGGGGGCGGCAGTTCCTCTTCGCGCGCGGCCACCCCGACTTTGGCCCGCAGACTGTCGATCAAGGGGTGCGCGAGGGTCGAAGCCGCGAAGGCGTCGGCGCCGCCGGTGCCAGTCGCGAGGGCCGCTGCCACCGCGTGCGACATCGAGAACTTGGCGCCTAGCGTCGTGTCGGGCTTGGGGTTCATCAAGACCATCGCCATCGGGTAGGTTTCGACCCGAATGGCTGAGATGGCCTCCAGCGAAGTCCTGGCGAGCAGTTCGTCCCGCAGGCCTAATGTGGCCTCGACTGCCGAATGCAAATGCTGGCAGCAGGCGTAAATCTTGGTGTAGCCCTCTTCGATCGCAAAGTGTTCGCCAAGGCCTTGAGTCAGGCGTTCCGGATGAGCTTGCCCGCCCAACACGGTGGAGTACGTATCAAAGAATGCAACGGGGGCGCCGCGTATCCCACACTCGGCCCAGTCGACCGCCATCGAACCGGACCAAGCACCCGCCGCAGGCCAAACATTGCGCGACAGGATGCCCTCGGCGAGGTGGGTACGGGGCGAAGGGCCGATCAAGGTCACGGCGGTGCTGATCGCCGCAGCAAGCGCGGGCCCGTCGTGACCGCGGGCGAGTGCAACGCCCGCAGCCGCCCCGATTGCCGCGTAGCGTCCGTGGGACTGCATGACCAGTGCCTTGGGGGTCCAGGCGCGCGCGACGCGGGTCACGATTTCGTAGCCTAGCACCAGCGCACGCAGCAGCTGTTTGACGGGTAGATTGCGTGTTTCGGCCTCGGCCAGTAGCGCAGGGATCACGTACAGCCCCGCATGGCAGGGCACGGCCCGGTAGCCCTCATCGAGTTCGAGCCAATCTGCGGCCACTCCATTGGCGACGGCGGCCGATAGACGGTCTGTCCGATGGAGACCCCCGCGGAACACCGTTCCCTCGGCGGGGCGGTCGAGCGCGAGGATGCGTGAGTGAAAAGCCTGGACCTCGGGCTCATCGCGCGCCCCTACGACCGCGGCGATGTCGTCGGCGAGCACGCGCGCGGCGCGCATCAGTACGGCATCGGGAATCGACTCGATTGGAAAGTCGGCCGCCCAAGCGGCGAGCGCCTCGATCTGCTCGCCTACTGCTCTTTTTTCATCGGTCAATCGAATCTCCTGCGATGGCTGTCAAGCGCGCGATGATGTGGTCAGTCTCGTCGCGCCGGGAGGAAACTACGCCTTCGCCGAATGGCTCGTCAAGCAGAAATGTGCGGGCGAGAGAGGGTCGCTCTGCCCGCTGATGCGTGGAATCGACTCGCCTGTTCACAGCATCGAGCCGCGTGATTCGAAATGCAGGAAAAAATTGCCGTTGACACGCCAGCGGGGGCCCTCCTACACTGCCCGCGAATCCAGGGGAGACAAAAGGGTGCTCAGCACAAGCCAAAATGAGATGTTGTGTCGGGTGGGGCCTGGCACGCCTATGGGGCGGGTGTTTCGGCGATTCTGGAACCCGATCTGCATGAGCGATCAGGTGCCGGCGCATGACGGCGATCCCTTGCGCCTGGAAATCCTCGGCGAGTGGCTCGTGTTGTTTCGGGATGGCTCTGGCCGGCTGGGCCTGCTGCCTGAGGAGTGCCTGCACCGCGGCGTATCACTGGCAATCGGTCGTATTGAACACGACGGTATCCGATGCCTCTATCACGGATGGAAATTTGGCGTGGATGGCACCGTGCAGGAAACGCCCAACCATCCGGACGCACGCTTTCGCGAGCGCCTGCGCGCGCCGTCTTACCAGGTAAGGGAACAGGGCGGGTTCGTATGGGCCTACATGGGTGATCTGGACAAGACCCCGCCCTTTCCGCAATGGCGATTTTTTGATTTTGACCCCAGCCACGTGCGCCGGGTACGACTGTATGCCAACGTGAACTACATGCAGCAGCTGGAGGGTGGTACCGACACATCGCACGTAGGCGTGCTGCACTCCAATTTTGCCCGCCCCAGCTGGATGACGGGCACCTTCACCGCAAACGACGACAAGGAGAATCCCGCCACCTTGGCCACCGGAGACCTTGCGCCTGAGCTGCACTGCGAAGACACGCGTTTTGGCTTTCACTATGCGGCCTTTCGTAGGCTTCCGCCTCGGCCGGACGGTACGCCCGACCCGCGTCAGAACGTTCGCGTGGTTCCGGTGATCATGCCGTCCACGCGGGTGATTCCTGCTCCTGCCATGCAATACCTGATCTTCGAGATCCC
>JBIKTA010000289.1:0-4342 GCA_044348315.1 Burkholderiaceae bacterium
ATCGCCCTCGCCGTTGGCGAACGGCGGAAACGGTTTGAATAATCCATCCTCGCGACGCCCGAGCTGCACGGCACTAGCGTCTCTGAGCAGGATCTGACCGACCTGCTGCGGAGGCTGGTTGGGGTTATTCGGATCGGTTGCAAAGACCGTACCGTCAGCAACGACATCGATCTCGAAGCCCTGCGGAACATTGATTGGACCGCCGGGTCCACGGATCGCAACACCGTCGCCGTTCTCGAGCACGCCGGTCGGACTGACGCGCAAGTCTCCGCGGCGTGTAAAGGCGAGTTGCCCGTCCTTGGCGGTGACACCCATTACCGTGCTGCCATCCATCGCAACGTCGAGCTTGCGTCCCGTGACCATTCGGACGCCCGGTTCGAGGTTGATGACGTCTCGTTGCTCGAGCACCGGCATGAACCTCGAATCGAAACCTGGCCCCTGAACCTTGATTGTGCGTAGCGCGCTCTCAAAGCTGCGTTTGAAGCCGACCGTTGACACGTTGGCGAGTTCATTGGTCAGCATCTCGCGCCGCACCCTCTGCTCGGTCACAGACTTCAGAGACGTAAAGATCAAGCGATCCATTGGGTGCTCACCTTGGGTTCCGTGGCTGATTCAGGACTCATCAGTTCCTGATATTGATGATTGCCTGCGTCAGCGTGTTGTTGGTCTCGATGGCCTTGGCATTGGCCTGGAAGTTCCTTTGTGCCGAAATCAGCTCGATCAACTCCTGAGTCAAGTCCACATTCGCTCGCTCTCTGGCCCCCGCGCGAATCGTTCCGAATCCGGCTGTACCCGCTTCGCCTAGGGTCACCGCCCCCGACTGAGACGTTGCGAGGTAGCTCGCCTCACCCACCTGTCGGAGACCCGTCGGGGCCGTAAAGTTAGCTAGCACAATCTTTGCCAGGTTCTTCTGCGTACCGTTGGAGTAGTTGGCGCTGACCAGCCCGTCATCGCCAATATCAAGGCCGATCAGGTCGCCCTCGGGGCGTCCGTTCTGGCCCTGCGCCAGAACGGAAAACGGGGTCGAGTACTGCGTCGAAGCGTCATAGCTGATCGAAAACTCGAGGGTGGCACCTGTGTCGCCAATCGTTTCAGGCTTGAAGCGGATCGGCGTCTTCGGAGAGGTCAAATTTCCGGCGGTATCAAAAGTCAGCTCACCCTTGTCGAGAAAAATCGGCGACCAGAGGTTCAAGGCCTCGTCTGGATCAAACCCCGCGGAGCTAACCGTCTCGAGCCCCTCGCGATCGACATACAGCGCCCGGCCATCTGGAGACGACGCCTGCGGCGGGTTCAGCCAACGACTGGTCGAGCCCCGCGCGCTGACATCGCCTGAGACCCCCCAGACGGGCGCGGAGCTCACCTTGAGGAAGGAGTCATCACCCGTCGTTCCGGTTGTGAAAGTGAAAAAGCTCTGACCCACTGCATTGCGCTCTACCCCCACTTTCACGCCGTTGACCGTTCGGCCCTGACTATCCTGAAGGCTATTGATCCGACGCTCAAGCTCGCTCCGGAACGAGTCGATCGTGTATTCAGAGCGGATCGGCATCTCGATGAGACCCGTCACATTGTCGACAGTGACAACGAACTTGTTGTTGGTGTCATCGACTGAAAATTTTCCTGCGACGTTCAGGCCAATCGGGGAGCCGGTGATCACAGCCGGCTTGGACGTAATCCCTCGCAACGGCGATCGAGAGGTATCGACCGTGACCCCCGGTTCATCACCAGCGGGAAACCCGAACAGCTCCTTCACGAGCTGGCTGCCTTTTGCAATCGTGATACTGGACGTATCACCCGTGGTGCCTGAAGCGACTGTAAATCGGCTGTTGGTATCGTCGAAACTCACTTCGATGCCATAGCGCTGGTCCTTGGCGGCAAGGATACTGACCCCGTTCGGTGGCATGTCAGCACCATACAGCCCGCTCTCGAGGTCGACCTCGGTGAAATTGGCATTCAGACCGAACAGTTCGTTACTGGCGTTGGTCGCCGATGTCAGGTAAATCTTTTCCTCTTCTCCGGACTTGAAAGCGAAACTGCGGTTGACCGCGTCATAGGAGACCGTGAGTGCATCCAAGCGGCCGACGTTCGCGAGTGCGAGGGCCTTCAGGTCGGGGTCCGTCAAGGCATCTGCCGCCTGCTGCATGACATTGACCTGGCGATCAATGGCGGCGCGGACCTGTTCCTCCGCCTGCTTGACCGTCATTTTCGCAAATGAGCCACCCTCCGGAGGATCAATGGTGACCGTAATGAAGTCGCTCACGGGCACCTGATCCGATGAGCCCGCCGCCCCAACGGCCACCTTGAAGAGCCCAGCGCGAGATGTATCGCCTGGCACGTTGCCGACCAGAGCACTGAAATCGAAATAACGCTCGTCGCCGAACTTCTTGTTGATGACGTTGGTAATCGCACGCGCGATCTCGATCCCCGTAATCGGCGTGTTGAGACGCTCTTCCGAGAGCATCAAATCTGTCATATCGATCTTTTGCTCGGAACCGTCGACGGTCAACGACAATTTGAGCCCGCCAATCGCCTCGGCCAGCACCGACTCGCCCGTCGTGACAACGAGATCGCGATACTCGGGATCCTTGTCAATCGTCAGCACCCCGCCATTGGCAGAGACCTCGGGACCCGCAGCGGCCTGAACTAACAAGTCGGGACCCTCTCGCAGGGAAATTGCGTTGAACGTCGTTCCAAGCCCGCTGCTGCCCTCATAGCCGATCGAAAGCTTGTAGGTGGCGTCATCAAAGCCGGCCGTCAGATCGTCGTCCGCATCAACAGCGGTCTGCAGTGCCCCGACCACATCGCTCCAGTCATCACCAGCCTGTGCGGTGTAATCGAAATTGGAGGAACCGACCTGGATACGATAGACCTCACCCACCGTCGGCGATCCGCCACGAAAAAGTTCACGAAGGTCAAACTCGCGCGCGTTCATGCGCTTGGCAATGGTTCCCGCGACATCACCCCACGTATTGGAATTGCCTGCAGTGACTGACTCCGACACCTTTCCGTCACCGAGCGAGAACTTGTACGTGCTACCAGAAACCGGAGCCGCCGACCCGCCCACCGCAACAAGATCGACGCTCGGCTTGGGCAGAATCAGATTGCCGGCCGTGAGACCTGTCTTCCAGTCATTGATCAGGGTCGAGCGCAGAGGCGCGCCATTAGCTGTAGCGGGGGTCGACGCCTCGGGGTTCTTCAGGTCATCCACGTTGTAGAGCTTCGAAACACCACGAGAGATATCCTGCGGTGGAATCTGGCTCTCGGTACGGATTTCTCCGTATTTGTTGACGAACACTCGCTCACCCTTGGGATCGGTCGCCTGAATCAGATTTTCGCCCAGCTTGTTTTGACCGATGTAAACGTGGGTCTGCCACTTATTGCTGGGATCCTCTGGTGAGGCGACCTGGGTCTTCACGTAGTAGACCGTGGCCAGGTAGTTGTTACCGCCCGAATCGAACACGGTCACAGCAGTGGTCAAGTTGTAGGTCGACGGGTCGAGGGGGTCAAATGTCTTGGTGATACGGGGGCTATCCGCAGGCAGATTCAGGCTCAGATCCACCTCTGTGGTCTCGAGCGCCTCCCCGGTTGTCGCACGGGGGATATACAGCTTTCGAAGGTTCTCCAGATCAGCTTTGCCGCTTGAATCGACCGTCGCTGCCATCAGCGCCTGGCCCGCGGTGTTGACGACCGCAAAGGTATCGTCGAGTACGAAAGTGCCGTTACGGGTGTAGATGTCCTGAAGCCCGTCCGCCGACTTCAATGGAAAGAAACCGTCACCGGTGATTGCCACGTCCAGCGAGTTGGCCGAGAACTGCACGTTTCCCTGGCTGAACTCCTGGGTGACGGACTTCAGAGCAACGCCCTGTCCGATGACCGAGGAAGCCTTTTGCAGAGGGGAAGTCGCGAAGATATCGCCAAAGTCGGCGCGCGAGCGCTTGAAACCGGTGGTGCCGACGTTTGCGATATTGTTGCTCGTGACACTCAACTGGGCGGTGGCGGCGTTCAAGCCGGTCAGGGAGGTATAAAACGACATCGTTCAGACTCCTGGAAAGTATGTTGGGCGCTCGATTGCGATTCGGCGAGGCGCTATCGTCCTCAGGCATCGACACGCCGGATTTGGGACAAGGGCACCGACCCGCCCCCTTCAACCTCGACGACCAGATCTTTCGTCACCGGGCTGAAGGTCACACCCGTCACCGTAGCGGGCGTGCTGATCGGCACTTGCGTAACCGTTCCGAAACTATTGACTGTTGCAATGACCTTGTACTGACCGGGCGGCATCCGCTGGCCACTCATGTTGTAGCCCTCCCACTTGAGGCTCACCTCGCCGGGCGCCTGGCGCCCC
>JBIKTA010000290.1:0-4338 GCA_044348315.1 Burkholderiaceae bacterium
TGCGGGGTGACCTGCCCTCCGGCATGGTCGACGGGGGCGATTTCCGATATGCCAATGAACTGGTCGCCTTCGTGCGTGCGCACAGCTCAGACTGGTTCCACATCGAGGTGGCAGCCTATCCGGAAATCCATCCGCAGGCACCATCGCCCACTGTCGATCTTGACGCTTTGCGGGCCAAGCAAGCGGCCGGGGCCGACAGCGCGATCACGCAGTACTTCTTCAATGTGGATGGCTTTCTGTGGTTTCGGGACGAGGTGGAGGCTTCGGGAATCACGCTGCCGATCGTCCCAGGGATCATGCCGATCACCAATTTCCGCCAGCTCGCCCGGTTCTCGGACGCGTGTGGCGCGGAAATCCCGCGCTGGATCCGGCTGCGGCTGGCGGCCTTCGGTGATGATGTGGAATCGATTCGGCGCTTCGGGGCCGAAGTGGTGGCCGACCAGTGCCGCAGACTGGTGGCCGAAGGTGTGCCAGCGATCCACTTCTACACGATGAATCAGGCCGACCCAACGCTGGAGCTGTTGCAGGCGATCGGTGTGGGACGCGCCGAATAAATTGCTACGCGGAGACCGCAGGGCGCAAAGCGGTGCGTCCTAGCCCTGCCCCGCGGTACGGATCACCCGGCTTTCGGTGACGATCATATCGAGCGGCCGGTCATGCGCGAGCGGCTCAAAGTCGTCGAGCTCGCATCGGTCAAAGGCGACACCGATCGTCGGGACGTTCCGTGCAGCAAGGGTTCGGTCGTAAAACCCGCCGCCATAGCCCAGCCGATATCCCCTGCGATCGAAGCCCACGCAGGGGATGATCAGAAGCTGAGGCTCAATCGGCTCGAAGGGGTCGGGCGTCCCGATATCCCAGCGATCCCGGCTGATCGAGGCTGAAGGGCGCCACAGGCCAAACTCGAGGGGCTCGCCGCGGGCCCGAACACGTGGCAGAGCAAGCGTATGAAGGCCCCAATATTGTCTCGCCTCGACCTTGGGCAGCTCGGGTTCGGCGCGGATCGCCCAATACACACCGATCACAGTCGGTGCAGTGAAATCGGCGAGCCGTCGGTGCAGGGAGTCGGCGATGGCGCGGGCGGCGATCGTGCGCTCGGCAGCGGGCCACGAGGCGCGCACAGCCAACAAGCGCTCGCGTTGCGCCAAGCGAGAACGGGTTACATCGGTGCGTGTTATGCTGGTCAGGACCATTGGTTAGACCCCGGAAGGCAAGAGGGTGATCCCAATTGAGACGTGAACTCATCGGCGCGGTGCTTGCGTGCTCGCTCAGCCTGCTCGTGAGCGTTCCCGCTTCATCAAGCGAACCGCGCGCCAAGGCAGCCCCCGCGCCTCAAGCTCAGCAGACGACCGAGCTGACGCCTGATCAGGCACTCCTAGCCGCGAGACGAGCATATCTCAAACGCGACGCACGAGCATTCGAGGCGGCGGCCAGTCAGGCGAAAGCTCACCCGCTGGCTGACTATATCCACTACTGGCGCTTGAGCCTGAGGCTGCGCGCGGCCCCGGCCGCAGCAGCCGACACCGACCGCGAAGTCGAACGCATGCTCCAGCAGCATACGGGCAGCCTTCCAGCCGACCTGTTGCGCCGAGAGTGGTTGAATCAGCTCGCCACGCGCGGCGAGTGGTCACGCTTCGATCAGCAGTACTCACTGCTCAGCCAGGCACCCGACGCAGGGCTGCGCTGTCAGCGAGCGATTTCGATGCTGTCCCGGCAGGACAGCGTCGCAGCGGACACCGTCGAGACGCTGTTGATGGTGCCCCGCGATCTGCCCGAAGCCTGTCAGCGCCTGTTCGATCAGTTGCTGCAGGCTGGAAAGCTTGCACCCCAGGATCCCGAGCGCAGGTTTCTGCGTGCGCTCGAATCCGGTTCGCGTACCGCGATCAGACTGGCAGCAATGGGTACCGGGGTACCGCCCGCCGAACTCGACCGCGCGCTCGGGGCCAGTGACTCGTCGCCGGCCGACGGCGCTCCGCTATCGCGCCTGGCAACCATGATCCGGATCGCCCAACTGGCGCGTAACGATCCGGCGCTTGCCGCGGCAGCACTCGATCGCCAGGCGGGCAAGCTTCGGCCCGCCGATCGGGAATTTCTCTGGTCTCAGATTGCAGCCGCCGGGATGAAGCGGCTCGCGCCGGAGTCGCTTTCCTGGACGCGTCAGGGTTTGCGCGCGGCGGCGAGCGACGAGACTTTCGCGTGGCTGGCCCGCGCGGCGTTACGCGAGCGCGATTGGCTGATGGTCGGTCAGGTGATCGAGCGCATGAGCCCGAGCGCCCGCCAGGATCCCGCCTGGATCTACTGGGCCGCACGCGCGCTATCCGAAACGGGACGCAAGGTCGATGGCGAGCGCTTGCTCACCCGTATCGCCCCGGGGTTTGACTTCTACGGTTTGCTCGCCTCCGAAGACCTTGGCCGCCCCATACGCCTCCCGCCGCCGCTCGCCCGCCCACTGGAGCCAGGAGAAATCGAAGCCGCCGGGAAAAACCGCGGTCTGGCGCGCGCCCTCCGACTCTATGGTCTGGGGCTGCGCCCCGAGGGCAACCGCGAGTGGAGTCATGCGATCCGGGGCCTGAGTGACCGGCAGCTCATTGCGACCGCCGCGTGGGCTTGCCAGCGCGGCGTGCACGACCGCTGTGTCAATACTGCCGAGCTGACCCGTACGGAACATGACTTTGCCTTGCGCTTCGTCACACCATTCAAGGAGTACATCAAGCAATCGTCGAACGAGCGTGGGCTTGATCCGGCCTGGGTCTACGGCCTGATTCGTCAGGAGTCGCGGTTCATCACCGACATCCGCTCCTCGGCCGGCGCTCAGGGCCTGATGCAGATCATGCCCGCCACCGGACGCTGGATCGCCGGCAAGCTCGAGCAGCGCAATTTCCGGCTCGAGCAGCTTCACGAAGCCCGCACCAACATCCGTTTCGGGACCTTCTATCTGAGGAATGTGCTCGACGGCCTGGATGGCTCGCCCGTGCTCGCCTCGGCGGGCTACAACGCAGGGCCGGGGCGCCCCCAGCGCTGGCGCGAAACGCTGGCCGCGCCCATCGAGGGCGAGATCTTCGCCGAAATCATCCCCTTCAACGAAACCCGCGACTATGTGAAGAAAGTCCTGACCAACGCGACCCTCTACTCTGCGCTGCTGTCCGGACAGCCCCAGTCCCTGCGAGCCTGGCTGGGGCGCGTTGGCCCTCAACAGTCGGTCGCCTCGGCGCAGCCCTGAGCGCGCCGCGCGGTGCCCAGACGATCTTCACGCGCACCACCCCTGAACCACCATGTCCAAGCACACCATTCTGATTCTCGGCGGCACCGGATTCATCGGCCGCCACATCGTCAATCGCCTGGCTGCGGCCGGCCACCAAGTCCGGGTTCCGACACGAAGGCTCACACGCGCTCGGCCTCTCTTGCCGCTGCCCACGGTCGAGGTGATCGAATGCGACATCAACGCGCCCGGCACACTCCCCCGCCTGCTGGCCGGCGCGAGCGCCGTGATCAACCTGGTGGGCGTGCTGCACAGTCGGCAAGGCGACCCCTGGGGGCCGGACTTCGAAGCGGCTCACGTGGCACTCCCCAGGCGCCTGATCGAGGCCTGTCGGGCCCAAGGCGTCGAGCGCCTGCTGCACATGTCCGCGCTCGGCACGGGTAGCCCGGCACCGCTGCCCTCGATGTACCTGCGCTCCAAGGCCGAGGGCGAGCGACTGGTGCGCGAGAGTGGGCTCGCCTGGACCGTGTTCAGACCCTCTGTCGTCTTTGGCGCCGATGACCGTTTTCTGAATTTGTTTGCATCGCTTCAACGTCTGGCACCGGTGGTGCCGCTCGCCGGAGCCAACACGCGCTTTCAGCCCATCTGGGTCGGAGACGTCGCGCAAGCTTTCGTCAACGCGATTGGGCAGGGGGAGACGATCGGGCGAATTTATGACCTGGGCGGGCCTCAGGTTTTGACGCTGCGGGAGATTGTCCGCCTGGCGGGGCGGCTGCACGGCCGTGCCCGACCGGTCATCGGTCTGCCTGACTGGCTGGGCCGGTTGCAGGCCACCCTCATGGCGTACTTGCCGGGCCCCACGCTGATGTCGCCCGACAACCTGGACTCGATGCGGATCGACAATGTGACCGCCGGGCCGATCGCGCCCGAACTGGGCATCACGCCGATCGGTATCGAAGCGGGCATGGCCGATCCTGAGCAGGTGCGCCAGCGGCGCTTCGACACCGGCCGCGGCCACACGCGACGCTGAGTGCGGGCGGAGGCGCCGATGCGCATCTATCGGGTCGGCGGCTCGGTCCGGGATGAGTTGCTCGGTCGGCCCGTCAAGGACCGCGACTGGGTGGTGGTTGGGGGAACACCCG
>JBIKTA010000291.1:0-4334 GCA_044348315.1 Burkholderiaceae bacterium
CATCCCGGTCTGCGTCAGGGCGACGAGGAGGGGATCGTCAAGGGCGGGTACCTGCTGCGTCGCGGCGCCCCAGAGGCCGCCAAGCGTGTCCAACTGCTGGGCTCAGGCACCATTTTGCGAGAGGTGCTCGCCGCTGCGGACATGCTCGAACAGGAGTGGGGCATCGCGGGCGATGTCTGGAGCATCACGAGCTTCACCGAGTTGCGTCGCGAGGGGCTGGAGGTGGCTCGTTGGAACCTGCTCAATCCGGGGGCTGAGCCCCGGCTGGCCTATATCACGTCCTGCTTGGCTGAGACCAAAGGCCCGATTGTCGCGTCCACGGACTACATGAAGTTGTTCGCCGATCAGATCAGGCCCTTCATCCCGAAAGGGCGTGACTATCAGGTGTTGGGCACCGACGGTTTCGGTCGATCGGACTTCCGCGCGCGGCTGCGCGAGCATTTTGAGGTCGACCGCCGGTTCGTGGTGTTGGCCGCTTTGCGCGCGCTCGCCGACAGCGGCGAAATCCCGCGGGAGCGCGTATCCGAGGCCCTGGCTCGCTACGGTATTGATCCCGCCAAGCCCAACCCGATGATCGCCTGATCGTCCCTGTTTCGTCCCGAGTCGACCACGATCCGCAAGGGGCCGCCTGAACGGTCCGATTACTGAGGTGCACACGATGAGCGATCTGCGTGAAGTGCTGGTGCCCGATATTGGCGATTTTGCTGAAGTCGAGGTGATCGAGCTCCTGGTGAAGCCGGGCGATACCGTGCAGGTGGAGCAGTCATTGATGACCGTCGAGTCGGACAAGGCCTCGATGGAGATTCCGAGTACGGCCTCGGGCGTGGTCCGCGAGCTTCGCGTGAAACTGGGCGACAAGGTGTCCAAAGGCAGCTTGATCCTGACGATGGAGGGTTCAAGCGGGGAGACGGTTCGGCCGGCCGCCTACGTCTCTGCGGCCTCCGGCAGCGCGGCGCCCGTTAGTTCTGCGCCCGTCATTGCTGCGCCCGCGATTTCAGCGCCTCCCCCCGCGCCGACCTCCTCATCCGCCGTTACTGAGGCTCCGCCCGCGCCGCTTTCATCCGCTCCGGCTCCGGTGAGCGCGCCTCGGCCGGCCCCTGTCGAACCCGCAAGCGATGGTGCTGGCGATCGTGCGGTCAAACCGCACGCGTCGCCTTCCGTGCGTCGTTTTGCCCGTGAACTCGGGGTCGATCTTGCGCGGGTGCGCGGCAACGGCCCCAAGGAACGAGTCCTGCATGAAGATGTGCAAGCCTATGTGAAGGGCGTGATTGCAGCCTCGAGCAGCAGTGCCGGGGGCGCTGTTTCGGCGGCGCCTGCGCCCGCGGATTCCGGCGCGGGGCTGGGTCTGATCCCTTGGCCCAAGGTCGATTTCGAGCGCTTTGGGCCTGTAGAGCGGCAGGCGCGCGCGCGCATCAAGAAGATTTCTGCGGCCAATCTGCACCGCAACTGGGTGATGATTCCGCACGTCACCAATCACGAAGATGCGGATATCACCGAGCTCGAGGCACTTCGTGTGCAGTTGAATCAGGAACAGGCGAAATCCGGGGTCAAGCTCACCCTGCTCGCCTTTCTGATCAAGGCCTGTGTGGCCGCGTTGCAGAAGTTTCCCGAGTTCAACGCTTCGCTCGACGGCGAGGAGCTCGTCCTCAAGAAGTACTGGCATATCGGTTTTGCCGCAGACACGCCCAATGGCCTGATGGTTCCCGTGATCCGCGATGCGGACCAGAAGGGCATTTTGCAGATTGCACGTGAAACCTCCGAGCTCGCTGCCAAAGCGCGCGAGGGCAAGTTGTCGCCTGCCGAGATGCAGGGTGGCACCTTCTCGATCTCCAGTCTCGGCGGCATCGGCGGGACGGGTTTCACGCCGATCATCAACGCGCCTGAGGTCGCCATTCTCGGGGTCTGTAAGGCGGCAATGCGGCCGGTCTGGAATGGACAGAGTTTCGTGCCGCGATTGATCCTTCCGTTGTCGCTTTCCTGGGATCATCGCGTGATCGACGGTGCCGCCGCCGCCCGATTCAACGTTTATCTGGCCCAGCTGCTCGCCGATTTTCGGCGCGTGCTGCTCTGAGGCAAATCGATCATGACTGCACCCATCGAAATCCTTGTACCTGACATCGGTGACTTCGCCGAGGTCGAGGTGATCGAGATTCTCGTCAAGCCGGGCGACTCGGTTGAGGCCGAGCAGAGCCTGATCACTGTCGAGTCCGACAAGGCCTCGATGGAGATTCCATGTCCTCATACGGGTGTGCTCCGCGAGTGGCGCATCCGGCTCGGCGACAAGGTCTCGAAAGGCAGCCCTCTGGCGCTGATCGAGCCGCTCGCACTCGCGCCGCCTGATCAGTCGCCTGTCACCGCTTCGGCCGGCGCAGCTTCAGATTCTTCGGGAGGTTTCCCCTCATCGGCGCCCCCCGGGGCGGGCGACACCTCGCTTGGCGGTGTGTCGTCCGGGACCGCCTCGCCTGGCGGTGTGTCGACGCTCGCGGGCGAACTGCCCACCTACACCGGGCCGGTCGATCTGCGCTGTGGCATGTTGGTCCTGGGTGGTGGGCCAGGCGGTTATTCGGCGGCGTTTCGCTGTGCGGATCTCGGCATGGATACGCTCATCGTCGAGCGATTTCCGACGCTCGGTGGCGTGTGCCTCAATGTCGGGTGCATCCCCTCCAAGGCGCTGCTCCATGTGGCGGCGGTGATTGATGAGGCGCGGCATTTCGAGTCCTTGGGCGTGAGCTTTGGCAAGCCATCGATCGACCTCGAGCGTTTGCGTGGGCACAAGCAGGCCGTGGTGGGTAAGTTGACCGGAGGACTCGCTGGCATGGCGAAGGCACGCAAGGTGTCTGTGCTGCGCGGCGAAGGGCGCTTTCTCGATTCCCATCATCTCGAGGTGAGTGTGACCGAGGGCAGCGGTCGCAGGCCGAGCGGGGCCCGCCAGGTCATCCGGTTTGAGCAGGCCATCATCGCAGCGGGGTCGAGCGTCATTCGCCTGCCCTTCCTGCCCGACGATTCCAGGGTGATCGATTCCACCGGTGCGCTCGAGCTTCATTCGATCCCCAAGCGTATGCTGGTCATTGGCGGCGGCATCATTGGTCTTGAGATGGCGACTGTGTATTCGACCCTCGGCGCCCGGATCGACGTGGTCGAGATGTCGGATGGTTTGATGCCTGGAGCAGACCGTGATCTGGTCAAGGTCTGGTCGAAATACAATGAGCCACGGTTTGATCGGGTGATGCTGTCGACGCGCGCAGTCGAGGTCCTGGCCGGGGATCATGGATTGATCGTTCGTTTCGACGGCGTCCAGGCGCCGGCTGAACCACAGACCTATGATGTCGTGTTGTCGGCAGTCGGTCGCAGCCCGAATGGGCGTCTGCTGGATGCCGACAAGGCGGGCGTCGTCGTCGATGCCCGTGGATTCATCGGAGTGGATCGTCAGATGCGGACGTCTGCGGCACACATCTTTGCAATTGGCGATGTGGTCGGCCAGCCCATGCTCGCCCATAAAGCGGTCCATGAGGGGCACGTTGCCGCCGAGGCCGCTGCCGGTCACAAGCGTTATTTTGATGCGAGAGTGATTCCGTCGGTTGCGTACACCGATCCCGAGATTGCCTGGGTCGGATTGACCGAGGAGGAGGCACGTCGGCAGGGCGTTGAGGTCGGTAAGGCCGTTTTCCCGTGGGCCGCGTCGGGCCGCGCGATTGCCAATGGTCGCGACGAGGGGTTTACCAAGCTGCTGTTCGACAAGGCCAGCCATCGCGTCGTAGGTGGCGCTATTGTTGGCACTCATGCAGGCGACATGATCGGCGAGGTCGCGCTTGCCATCGAGATGGGGGCGGACGCGGTGGATATTGGACACACGATTCATCCGCATCCCACACTGGGCGAATCGATCGGCATGACTGCGGAAGTCTACGAAGGCGTCTGCACGGACCTGCCGCCGCCGAGGCGGCGTTAAACGGCGGGTCGCGCAGCATCTTCGGCCGCGCGGTCTGTGCACGCAAACCCAGCACGCGAAAGACGGACGGGTCGGCGGGCTGCGAATAAGCGCATTGATCGGCCGACTGGGGCAGGGCTCGCGATGCTGAGCGCCGCGGGATGACCGCGCGCGACGGAGCCAGGTCCACCGAGGAGCGCCAGGACGATCGGCTGCAGCTCGAGTCGGGAGGGTCGCGAACGAGCGGTTGCGGCTTGACCCGGGAGGGCGCAGGCGGACGGGTCGGCGGGCGAATGGTTTTTTGAGCCCGGCCGGGCCCGTCCGACGAAAGCCCGACCCCCCAAGACCAGAAACCCTCCGTCAAGAGCTGTACCCGCACGAGCGCATGCTACTGACCTGGCGGGCC
>JBIKTA010000292.1:0-4333 GCA_044348315.1 Burkholderiaceae bacterium
TCGTGGGCCTGTTTGGTGGGGGAATAGATGCGCAGGGTGTTGATACCTGTGGTGCCGCTCTGCATCTGCATCTGGCTCCAGTGGATGCCGGCCTCGAAGTCCAGAAATTGACGTGCGAGAAACTGCCCGGTCGGGCGCCAGTGCAGCCACAGGTGGTAGGCGGCAAAACTCACCAGCATTGCCCGCATCCGGAAGTTCAACCAGCCGGTGGCCCGCAGCGACCGCATGCAGGCGTCGACCATCGGAAAGCCCGTGCGGCCTTCGCACCAGGCCGCGAACAGATCCTCTCGAAAACTCTCCTCGCGCAAGCCGTCGCAGGACCTCGCAAAATTCCGAAACTCGATCGCCGGTTCGTCTTCGAGCTTTTGCATGAAGTGGCAGTGCCAACGCAATCGCCCGGAAAATCCCCTCAACGAATGGCGCAGGGCGGGCTCGGGCGATTGCGCAATCCTTGCTTCGGTCGCCTGGTGAACACTGCGAAGCGAAATCGTTCCGAATGCCAGGTGGGGGCTGAGCCGGCTGCACCCTTCGGTCGCGGTGAGCGGGCTTGACAAGGAGGATCGGTAGCCTCGTGCACGTTCCTGCAAAAACGAACCCACCGTCTGCCATGCGGCGGTCTCGCCTGCCGGCTGCCACGTCTTTCCGCTCGGCTGCAGTCGCAGGTCCGCGAGGGCAGGCACTGGTGCGGTCGGCATCTGCCCAGCCGGGCGCAAACCCAAGGGCGCCAGGACCTCGTTTCCGTCCATGTGCCGCTGCCAACGCCCCGCCCATCCCCGGCGATCGGACAGTCTGCGAACGACCCCTGTTTGTGGCCATTCACGCCAGACGACATTGTGCGTGGCGCACCAGCGCTTGACGGCGCGGTCGCGTGTCCAGGTCCAGCCCGGGCCCGTCTCCTCGTGGCTCAGGAGGTGTGTGAACCGGAATCTGCGGTGGAGATCCTCGAGCGCCTCCGTCATCGACGCCTGAAAGATGTGGAGCGGCAGCCCGAGCGCGTTCAGCCGGCTGCGCAGTTCGGCGAGACAGCCCAGGGCAAACTCGGCGTGGCGGGCGTCAAATTCATCGCTCGCCAGCCACTCGGGTTCGATAACGTAGACGGCGATTGCGTCGTGAAAGCGCTGCGTCTGCTCGAGCGGGGCGTGATCGCGCAGGCGCAGGTCGCGCTTGAACCAGACGAGCGCACGCGTGTGATCCATCCGCGCGTCTTATTTGTTGACATCGACAACGATCCGGCCCCGAATCCGTCCAGCCAGCAGCTCGCTGGCCGCACCGATCGCCTGCTCGAGGCCGATATCGCTCGTGACCCGCTCGATGACGCCCGGGTCGAGATCGCGCGCGAGTCGCGACCAGGCCTCCTCGCGAAGGCTGATCGGCGCCATGACGCTGTCGATGCCGGCGAGTGTGATGCCGCGCAGGATGAAGGGCGCGACGGTTGCCGGGAAGTCCAGTCCCTGGGCGAGGCCACAGGCCGCCACCACCCCACCGTAGCGCGTCGCGGCGCAGACATTGGCGAGCGTGTGACTGCCGACGGTGTCGATGGCAGCCACCCAGCGCTCGCGGGCGAGCGGCTTGCCCGGCGAACTGAGCTCGCTTCGATCGATGATCTCGGCGGCGCCGAGTTCGCGTAAATAGTCGGCTTCAAAGGGCCGGCCGGTCGCAGCGATGACGCGCCAACCCTGCCGGGCGAGCAACGCGATCGCAATGCTGCCGACGCCGCCCGCCGCGCCTGTGACGAGCACCTCGCCCGATGCGGCGCTCAGGCCGTGGCGTTCCAGGGCCAGCACGCAGAGCATTGCGGTATAGCCCGCCGTTCCGATCGCCATCGCGTGCCGGCTGTCAAAGGCTGCGGGCAGCCCGATCAGCCAGTCCCCACGCAGTCTGGCCCTCTGCGCGAGCCCGCCCGAGTGGGTCTCGCCGACGCCGAAGCCGTTGAGCAGCACCCGGTCGCCGGGCTTGAATCGATCGTTGTCACTGCGCCCGACCACACCGGCCAGATCGATGCCCGGTGTCAGCGGGAATCGCCGCACGACGGGCGAGCGTCCCGTGATGGCAAGCGCATCCTTGTAGTTGAGGGTCGAATGGGCAACATGCACCTCGACATCGCCCGCCGGCAATTGATCGGCCTCGAGGTCGCGCACCGAGCAACGATAGGGCTGATCGTCCTTTTCAATCCATAGCGCGCGAAAGCTCATTTCGTCGATCCCTTATGGCGTGTACGATCGATAGTTTCGCTCATTCCATTCGAAACCTCTTTCATGACACCCATGGGGTCCCGGGATCTGGCCGCTGCGGCCGTTGTCGTGCTGATCTGGGGCCTCAATTTCATCTTTATCGTTGAGGGGCTCGAACAGTTCACGCCTATGCAACTCGGCGCGGCGCGGTTCGCGCTGACCGCGTTTCCGCTGATGTTCCTCGTCGCCCGACCTGCGATTCCCCTGCGCGACCTCATGCTCTACGCGTTGTTTCAAGGCGTGGGTCAGTTCGTGTTGCTTTTTCTCGCGTTGCGTGTCGGCATGAGCGGCGCGCTCGCCTCGGTCATCGCCCAGGTTCAACCCTTTTTCACTGCAGTCTTCGCCGCGATCTGGCTGGGAGAACGATGGACCCGTTCGCTTCGGATCGGGTTCGTGGTCGCGGCGGTCGGGCTGGCGTGCTTCATCGCCCAGGCCTTGCAGCCCTCGGTGCGCGAGGAGGTCACCCTGCTGGGCATCGTGCTCTCGCTTGGCGCGGCGGCATCCTGGGCCGCCTCGAACATCGTTGTGAGGCGGCTGGCCGCTGCGGGGGCACGTTACGATGCCCTGTCACTCGTGGTGTGGGGCGCAGTGGTCACCGCTCCCTTTTTCCTCATTGCATCGCTCGTGGTCGATTCTCCGTCCAGCCATGCCAATTGGTTGAATGCATCGGCCTCGGGCTGGGTCTCGATCGGCTACCAGGCTTGGGGCGCCTCACTGATCGGGTACGGCCTGTGGACGGTCTTGCTGAAGCGTCACCCAGCCAGCCGAGTCGGGCCCTTCAGCATGGCCGTGCCCGTGATCGGTGTCGTGGCGGGAATGACCTGGCTCGGTGACACGGTGACCGGCTTGCAGTGGGTCGGGACCGCCTTGATTCTGGTCGCGCTTGCGATCGTATTTGCCGGCGCGCGTCGGGATGAAATCAGGGCGAGGGCTGAGTGACGAGGGGTAGGCTCGAGGAGGTGGCCGCGACCAGACCCCAAAGCCGTTCGGCGATCGCACTCATCGCTGCGCGCTGTCGGTAAAGTCTGATGTCAATGTCAATGACCCACGCCTCGTCGGCCGCCTGGATCAAGCTTCCCGAGCCCAGTTCATCGAGGACGAGGCTTTGCGGCAGCCAGGCGAGCCCGCGCCCAGAGCAGGCCATGGTCTTCAAGAGCAGAGCGCTGTGGGCTGTGAACACGAACGAGATTTCAGCACGCTGAGATACGTCCTGCGCGCGCTCACGGTAGAGACCCCTCAGGCGGTGACGCATGATCTGACCGAGTCCCGAGGCTTCGCTGTACTGGAGCACCGGGATGGGGCCGCCCCGGTCGATTGTGAAGAGTGGCCGGCCCGCAGCGTCGGGCACCGACACGGGCAGCAGGCGGTCCCCGCCCAGGCGAGTCAGCGGGAAATCGTCGCCATCCATCCGGCTGGGCACATCCGGATGCCCATAGCAGAGCAGGAACTGAACCTGCCTTTGCGCCATAAGATGCTCGCAGGCGCGCGAATGATCGCTCATGGTCTGCACCGCTCCAGGTCGTAGCTGGGCTTCCAGGCCAGCAAGCCAGCCTGGAAAAAAGCAGATCGAAAGCGAATGTGTCACTGCGAATCGCAGGCCGGCTGCGGCCTCGTCATGCGCAGCGCGAGCCTTGATTCTCGAGGCCTCGAGTGCGGCCACCACCTCCTGGACCAGCGGCAGAAACCGGGTGCCAGCGGCGGTCAGTTCGACCGGATGCGAGCCCCGGTCGATCAAATCCGCGCCGACCCATTCCTCGAGCGCGCGAATGTGCCGGCTGAACGCAGGCTGGGCAATCGCGCGTGACTCGGCTGCGCGCGAAAAATTGCCGCTCGCAGCGAGTGCAATGAAATCCTCGAGCCAATCGAGGTCCAGCGGCCGGTTGGTCGGTCCCACGTCAGGGCAGTTCCTCAAATGGCGTGAATAGTTTGATGCGATTTTAGTATTGGAGCGGGCGGGTGCGCTGCGTTCATGATGCCCGGATCCCAACCGACGAGTCGAAAGACATGCCAAGGATCGCCAATTACCGGGGCATCATTCCCGCAATCGCCTGCCCCTTCACCCCCGACCTCCGAATCGATGAACAGGCGCTCAGGCGTCTTGC
>JBIKTA010000293.1:0-4322 GCA_044348315.1 Burkholderiaceae bacterium
CGCGCCATGATCACGAAGGGTGCCGACCCCGATCGTCCGCTCTTCGAGTACGGCCGGGCTGACTTCGATCTGGGGCCCGCACAGCATGTCTTGAACGCAGCGTTTGAACACGCCAAGCACCGATCCGGTATCGCTCTGGTGCGAGGCTTGCCGCGCGAAGGGCTCACCGCATCAGAGTTTCGTCTGCTGACCTGGGCAATCGGACTGCAGATGGGTGTGCCGCGGCCCCAGGGCAAGGCGACCCAGTATCTGTCCGAGGTCCGTGACGCAGGCAATGCCTACCGGACGGGCACAGGTCGAGGCTACTCGTCCAACGCCGAATTGGACTACCACACCGACTCAGCCGACCTTGTGGCACTCAGCTGCTTCAATCGCGCCGCCTCGGGCGGCATGTCGATTGTCACGAGCTCGCACGCGGCATACCGTGCCTTCGCGAACGAACACCCAGATGCACTCGACTGGCTTCATCAGCCACTTGCGTTCAGCCGACAGGGCGAAGAGGCGTCCGACGAAGGGCCATTTGTCGTGCAACCGGTCTTCGATAGCGCGCAAGGCCGACTCTTTGGCCGCTGGAACTGGAACCGTGTGCGCTCCGCGCAGGCGATCGATGCCGCTCCCCGCCTCGAGGCCAGGCACCGACAGGCGCTTGAGCAATTCGATCGCTTGCTGCGCCGAGCCGATCTCGCTCATTCGATGTGGCTGGAGCCGGGCGATCTGCAGATTCTCAACAATCACGCGACCGTACACTCCCGCACCGAATTCGTCGACCACACCGAGCCTGGACAAGAGCGGCTCCTGTACAGGCTCTGGATCGCGCCGCCCGACAGCGTCGAGCTCCCTGTGAGCTGGCACGACCTCTTCCGCTCGACTGCACCAGGTGCCGTTCGAGGCGGCATCCGCGGTCACGCCTGGAACGAGGAGTGCCGCGCATTCGAAGCGCGCCAGGCCGGCGCGCTGGGGCTCAAACTCACGGCTGACTGACCGCTCGTTCTTGCAGAATGGTTGTCGCCTCTACGCCGGGCGATGGGCCTGGGCAAGCAGGACGGCCTCCCCCCCCTGAACGGGCTTGAGGCGGGGCATCAACACCACTGCGTCGGCAAACCCCGCGGTCAGTGCAAATTCGCCGTCCCAAGCAAACACCTCGTCTGAACCAATCGGGTCGAAGCTTCGGAACGACCGCGCGAATCGAAACGTCTCGCTGCGGGCCATCACCATGCGACGCGCGAAAAAGTTTTGCGGCCGCGCCGCCTCCCGCGCCGGCACCGCAGCCGGCGGTTTGGGCGCAACCCGCGGCAAGACGCCCGTGGCAGCAAGAAACGCCGCAGTCAGTTCCCGCGCAAGGAGGACCGACGCGTGTTCTCCGTGATGCCCGCACTCCGCCACCAGCGCAACGCGGTCGCTCGAGGGGTCAGAGAACCCGCATGCCTCGATCAGCAGCAGCCCCTTATGCATCGGGCGCTCGAAAACGACCCGATGCGACGGCTGTGACAGTTGGTCCACCAAACGCCGCGCCGCCGGCTGCGCAGTCGATATCAGAAAGGGCGGATCATCGGTGGCGGTGGTGTGCAGATCGAGCAGATAGTCGCTCGCTTCAAGCAGCGGCCTCAGCTCGCGCGCGCGGCGCAGTTCCCAGGCCGGATCCGCGGCCTCGAGCATCGCCGGATCCCAGACGCGATTGAGATCGCGATCGACATATCGGCGAGCAGGCTCACCGGGTTCGCCGTAGGCGCGATGGTTCGCAAAAATCAAATTCAGGATGCCGCATTGCGGGTGCGCGCCGCTCGCGAGCAACTCGGCGACGACCACCGCTCCGGCAATTTCATTGCCATGGGTCAGTGCAAGAACGGTCACAACGGGACCCGTGCGGCCTGAATCAAGCGAAAACGCAAAAGGCACGCCACAGTTGCCTGCGGCAAAGCCCGAAATATCGATCCGTTCAATCGGCATGTTCAGTCCCAGCGCTCGGTGAGCCCGGCCATGGCAAATTCAAGAAGTGCCACACCCCGACGCATGACGACCTCCTCCCACACCGGATCACGCGGACAAAAAGCTTCGATCAGCCGCTCACGGACGGTTTCATCGCGCAAGGGATCCCCATGATGGCGGAGCCACCGGTCGAGCCGCAGGGCCTCCCGGATGGTCAAACGGTCGACCGTCCCGATCTCGGCGACAACCGCATGGATCGACGGGCCGAGCCGGCGCTGCGCGCCCTGCACCAACAAACCCGAATAGTCAGCCAGACCTTGAGCACCGACGCCGATGCCAGGCAGACCCGTGCCCCAGATCCTGCGAGCGCGCTCGGCAGCCCCGGCCTCGGACGGGAAATGAAGCAGAACCGCCTCGCCGCGCGGCGCCACACCGGCATGCAGATCGAGAAGCATCACTCGGCGCGCGCCGCGTTCCCGGATGTGATCGAGCTGCGCCTCCAGAAGCAGCCGGGACCAGGACGGCGCAGTCCCCGTGAAGTTCATTCCGTCGGCATGAGTTGACTGCGGCCCGATCAGCGCATTGGTGAGTGCCTGAGTGCCATGCTCGCGCTCGAACGCAGCAAAGATCTCCGATAGCGCTGCGAGACTCAGCGCTTCGCGGCGCGGCCCGCAAATCGAATCATGCAGGCGCTCGTAGCCAGGGTTCACCAGCAACTGGGGAAACTCCAGAAAATTACGGTTCAGATCAATGCCATCCCGATCGCTGCGGGACCACCACGCCATGCCGAAGGGATTGAGCGCATGAACCATCAGTACGCCGCAGCGTCGACCAGGAGAACCATGCCATTTCTGCAGCCATGCAGACTGAATCGCTGAACCGACATAGCCTTCGATGCCATGGGTGCCACTGACAACGACCAACCAGTCGGACTGCCCCTGGGGCGGAACAATCGAGGCCAGGTCGACGGCGAGTTCGGTCCCATCCGGTGCACCGCTGCCCTCGAGCACAACATGCTCGATCGATGCGCGCGCCTGATCAGCCGCCTCCAGGAAAAGTCGGCGCGAGGCCGCAAAGTCCCGGGCCATCATCGCTCAGTCTCCGCCGGCGCGTACGAGCAGGCGGGCGCGCTCGCGCAAGCCCCGATAATCGATCTTGCCCGTCCCCGCCAGTGGCAGTTCGTCCACCAGAAAGACACGCCGAGGATATTCGTGGGCGGGCGCATGCTCGAGCGCAAAGCGTTGAAGTACGCGCTCATCAGGCGACGTCCCGGCACGGGCTCGAACGAATGCAATCGGCACGTGACCGCGAACCTCATCCTCGAGCGCGACGACGGCAACCTGCTGCACATCGGGGTGCTTCAGCAGCGTCGCCTCGACCGTTGCGGGATAGAGGTTGTAGCCGCCGACGGTAAACATGTCATCGTCACGTCCGACGAAATGGAAAAACCCGTCAGCGTCACGCCTGAGCACATCTCCCGTGATGTACCAGCCGTCCGAGCTGAACCGGGCTCTCGTTTCCTCGGGCCGGCCATCGTAGCCCATCATCATGCCGGGGCTGCGGATGTGGAGCACGCCCTGATCGGCCGTCTCTCCGCCCACCAGCCGCAACTGCACATCGGGCAAGGGATAACCGATCGACAGCGGCGGGCGCGCGAGGCCCCGGGGATGCTCGCCAAACTGCATCGGTCCCGCTTCGGTCACGCCATAACTCACGCGCACGTATGCGCGCGGAAAGGCGGCCCGGACCTCGTCAAAGAGACGCTGCGACACCGGCGCCGACCCCATGTGCACCTCCTGGATGCTGTCCTGGCTACAGCCGCCAAGGAGCGCGGGATCCGCCAGAATACGCGCCATCATCGTCGGTACAGTGTGCACCTTCGTCACGCGATAGCGGTCGATGACGGCCACGAAACGCGCCGGATCGAAACGCTCCATCATGACGATTCGGCCGCCTTGCAGCAGCGCGCCCTTGGTCCCGAGCATCGCGTTCTTGTGGTAGAGGGGGTGGGCTACGGTCACCACGAGATCGGGATGATCGGGTCGCCCGGGCGGGCGCATCTTCGAATACGCCCAAGCCACCGCGCTCTGGCAAAGCTGTATGCCCTTCGGAAGCCCGGTTGTCCCCGAGCTGTAAGGCTGCATCGCGAGCGCATCCGGCGGTCGCGGTACCGCAGTGAAGGGCCCCGAACGGACAAAACGCCGATAGCCATTCGGCCCGTCGTCGTCGAAGCAGATCGCCCCAGACAGCGAAGCGGCACGTGGCGCATCGCATAAGACCAGGTCGGGCTGCGACTCGACGATGAGTCTTGACAACGAATCCGCGGGCAGTCGGATCGAAATCGGCAGGGGTACGCAACCCGCCTTCAGGACCCCGAAGAATGACTCGAGAAATTC
>JBIKTA010000294.1:0-4319 GCA_044348315.1 Burkholderiaceae bacterium
GGCCCAGATGCCGGGTTGCTCGGAAATGATGAAGCCCTGCACCTTGAGTCGATTGATAAGAATCGATCGGAAGTTATTGATCGGTATGGACTCTCCGCTGTAGCCTGAGATCAAGCCACAGACTGCGATTCGACCAAAGGCATTCATTCGGCCGAGGCTCTGATCAAGAATTCGGCCACCCACATTTTCGAACAGGCCATCGATCCGATTCGGGGTGGCCGCCCGTAAGCGCTCGGCGAAATCCGGCGCACGGTAATCGATGCAATCGTCTAACAAGAAGCCTTCAGTGACCATCCGGCACTTGTCCGGCCCCCCTGCAATCCCGACCACTCGACAGCCCTTGGCCTTGGCCAATTGCCCCGCCACGCTGCCCACGGCTCCGCTGGCCGCCGAGACAACAATCGTTTCACCTTCGCGGGGTTCGATCACTTTGTTGATGCCGTACCAGGCCGTGACGCCTGGCATGCCGACCGCACTGAGGTAGGCTGACAAGCTGATGACCGAATCGTCCACTCGGCGAATACCCCGCCCGTCAGAGTCGGCGATCTTTTGCCAGCCGAAATGGCCGAGGACCTTGTCGCCGACCTTGAACCTGGGGTGGCGGCTCTCCACCACCTCCCCGACGCCGCCGCCCTCCATGACCTGTCCGAGGGGCTGCGGCGGCGCGTAGGAGCGGACGTCGTCGAGCCGGCCCCGCATGTAGGGGTCGACCGAGAGATAGTGGAGACGAACCCGTATGTGGCCATCGGCCAAGGGTTCAAGGGGTGTTTCAAGCAGCCGGAAACAGCTCGAATCAGCGTGAGGGTCGGGTCGCTTGACGAACAACCATTGTTTATTGGTATCAATCATTTACAAGGACCATTTGATAATAAACATTACATCAGACGACGCTCATCCCGCCGTCGACGGCCAGGACCTGACCGGTGATGTGACGCCCCGCCTCCGAGCAGAAAAGCAGCGCCGCCCCCTTCAGGTCGTCGTCCCCGCCGATGCGCTTGAGCGGCGTCATGGCGCGAATCGATTCGCCAAAACTCTCGAGCGCCCCCCGGGTGAGGCGCGAGGGGAAGAAGCCCGGCGCCAGCGCATTGACCGTAATGCCGAACTCGCCCCACTCGCCGGCCAGGGTCCGGGTGAAATTCACCAGTCCGCCCTTGGTCGTGTTGTAGGCGATCATTTCGTTTGTATTCAATGGGTTGCCGCGCAAACCTGCGATCGATGCGATGTTCAGGATGCGACCGTAGCGGCGTGGAATCATCGCGTCGCGACCGATCGCCTGGCTGAGCACGAAGACCCCGGTGAGATTGAGATTGACAAGCTTTTGCCAGGCGTCGATCGGATGCTGCTCGGCCGGTGAGGCCCAGGCCGCGCCTGCATTGTTGACCAGGATGTCGCAGTGGCCGAGCATCGCCAGCGCCTGCGCGGCAAAGGCCTGGACCGCCTGCACGTCGCCCAAGTCGCAGGCGAGGCTTTGGCAGCGTATGCCTGCGGCCTGCAGCTGGGCCTGAGCCTGCTCGAGCTCAGCCGTGCGTCGAGCCGTGATGAGGAGCTCCGCGCCCTGCTCGCCCAGCGCCTGCGCGATCTGGAAGCCGAGCCCCCGCGAGCCGCCCGTGACGATCGCCTTGCGGCCGCGCAGGTCGAAGAGCTCGATCACGCGCGAGGGTGACTGTTCGCCCGAAATAGACGGCGTCACCGCCTCAGTCCCGAGCGATTTCGAAGAGGCCCGCCGCACCCATGCCACCTCCGACACACATCGTGACCACCGCGTAGCGCGCCGCCCGCCTGCGGCCTTCGATCAGTGCATGACCGACCAGGCGCTGACCGCTCATGCCGTAGGGGTGCCCGATGGCGATCGCCCCGCCGTCGACGTTGAGACGTTCGGCCGGGATACCCAGCCGGTCTCTACAGTAAAGCACCTGCACGGCAAACGCCTCGTTCAGTTCCCACAGGTCGATATCGTCGACCTTGAGACCGGCACGGGCGAGCAGCTTAGGCACGGCAAAGACCGGACCGATCCCCATTTCGTCGGGCTCGCAGCCTGCGACCGCAAAACCCCTGAACCAGCCCAGCGGTTTCAGCCCACGTCGCTCGGCGAGCTTCGCGTCCATCACCACACAGGCCCCGGCGCCATCCGAGAACTGACTGGCATTCCCGGCAGCGATGACCCCGCCCGGGCTCGCAGAGCGAATCTGGGCAACCGCCTCCAGCGTGGTGCCAGGGCGCCGCCCCTCATCATCGTCGAGCGTCACCGACTTGATCATCACGCGCCCGCTCGCCTTGTCGGCGATGGCCGCATTGACAGTGATCGGTACGATCTCGTCGCGAAAGCGACCGGCTTCAGCGGCGGCGCAGGCGCGCTGCTGGCTTTGCGCCCCGTACTCGTCCTGGCGCTCCCTGGCAATCCCGTAGCGGCTGGCCACCTGTTCGGCCGTCTGCAACATCGTCCAGTAAATCTCGGGCTTGGTCTTTGCCAGTCCCTTGTCCTTGAGCATGTGTGTGTTCATCTCGGCCTGAACGCACGAGATTGACTCCAGCCCGCCCGCAACATAGATCTCGCCTTCGCCCGCGATGATCCGCTGCGCGGCCATCGCAATCGTCTGCAGGCCTGAAGAGCAGAATCGATTGATCGTGACCCCAGGAACGGTGACCGGGCACCCGGCCGCCAGCGCAATCTGACGCGCGATATTGAGGCCGGTTGCACCCTCAGGGTTGGCGCAACCCATCAGCACATCCTCGATCTCTGCGGCCTCGATGCCGGCCCGCTCGATCGCAGCGCGTACGACGCGGCCCCCCATCGTGGCGCCATGGGTCATGTTGAGCGCGCCCCGCCAGCTCTTGGCCAGACCGGTGCGCGCGGTGGAGACAATGACGGCTTCACGCATGGCTTGATTCCTTATCCGTTGAACCCGCGACCGGCCTCGGCCAGGCGCGTGAGCAGGGGTGCAGGCGTCCAGAACCCCGGATCACCATGCGGATTGGCGGCAAACTGCCGCATCTTCCAGATCACGTTGAAGAGGCCGCGCTGGTCGGCGTAGAGCATGGGCCCCCCGCGGTGGAGCGGGAACCCATAGCCAGTCAGATAAACCATGTCGATGTCGGAGGCCCGGAGCGCGATGCCTTCCTCCAGAATCTTCGCGCCCTCGTTGACGAGCGCAAAGACGAGGCGATCGACGATTTCGTCCTTGCTGATCTTGCGGGCACGAATCCCGATTGCTGCGCGATGGTCGGCAATCAGTTGCTCAACCGCCGGATCAGGGAGCGCATCCCGTTTGCCGGTCTCGTAACGATAGAAACCCGCACCCGACTTCTGGCCAAAGCGCCCAAGCTCGCAGATCCGGTCCGCGATCTTGGGATAGATGAGGTCGGGGCGCTCGACGTAGCGACGCTTGCGGATATACCAGCCGACATCGTTGCCGGCGAGGTCGCTCATCCGGAAAGGACCCATTGCAAAGCCGAAGGCCTCGATCGCACGATCCACCTGCTCGGGCGTCGCACCCTCCTCGAGCAGGAAACTCGCCTGACGCAAGTACTGCTCGATCATCCTGTTGCCGATGAAACCGTCGCATACGCCCGAGACCACCCCGGTCTTTCGCAGCGTCTTGGAGAGCTTCATCGTGGTCGCCAGCACCTCGGGCGCAGTGAGCTTGCCACGCACGATCTCGAGCAGTTTCATCACATTGGCCGGACTGAAGAAATGCGTGCCAATCACGTCCTGTGGGCGACTTGTGAACGCGGCAATCCGGTCGACATCGAGCGTGGAGGTGTTGGTGGCGAGGATGGCGCCAGGCTTCATGACGCGGTCGAGCGTCTTGAAGACCTGCTCCTTCACGGCCATGTCCTCGAACACGGCTTCGATCACAATGTCCGCCTCGGCAATATCCTCGTAGGCGAGCGTCGGCCGGATCAGCGCCATGCGGCGCTCGACCTCCTCGGCGGTCATCCGGCCCTTGCGAGCCGAGTTGTCGTAATTGCTGCGAATGGTAGCGATACCCCGTTCGAGCGCATCGGGCTTGACCTCGAGCAGGCTCACCGGAAGACCGGCGTTGGCAAAATTCATTGCGATGCCACCGCCCATCGTGCCGGCACCGATCACCGCCGCCCGCGCGATCGTCCTCAAGGCTGTGCCTTCCGGAATGTCGGGAATCTTGCTCGCCGCCCGCTCGCCAAAAAACGCGTGCCGCAGCGCTCGGGACTCAGGGGTCTGTACGAGTTTCAAGAACAGCTCACGCTCGGCAGCGAGCCCTTCGTCAAACGGCTTGGAGAGCGCCGCTGCCAGCGCATCGACGCAGGCCACCGGCGCCGGAAAATGCCGCGCCACCGCT
>JBIKTA010000295.1:0-4305 GCA_044348315.1 Burkholderiaceae bacterium
CGAACATCACCCGGATGTACTGCGCGCGCTCAGGCACCTCGATGCCCATCAGTTTCTCGATGGCCATCACATAGGCGTGCTCGTTACACATCATCGACACGTAATCGAGTCGATCCATGTAGGGCACGCTCTGGATGAAGGTGCGGGTCTCGGCCAGTTTTTCGGTCGCGCGATGCAGCAGACCGATGTGCGGATCAGCGCGCTGAACGACCTCGCCATCGAGCTCGAGCACCAGCCTCAGCACACCATGCGCCGCCGGGTGCTGGGGACCGAAGTTGAGCGTGTAGTTGCGGATTTCAGCCATGTTGAGTGGGAATGTGCTGGGTGCCGTTACGCATCGTCATCGACCCTGACCATAGCCGTCCTCGCGAATCACGCGGGGCACGATCTCGCGCGGCTCGATCGAAACGGGCTGATAGACCACACGCCGCTGTTCGGGGTCGTAACGCATCTCGACGTGACCGGAAATCGGAAAATCCTTGCGAAACGGATGGCCGACAAAGCCGTAGTCGGTGAGAATCCGGCGCAAGTCGGGATGCCCCTCGAAAACGATGCCAAAGAGATCAAACGCCTCGCGCTCGAACCAGCCCACCGCCGGCCAGATCTCGATCAGTGAAGGCAGAACAGGGAAGTCATCATCGTTGCAGAAGGCCCGAACCCTCAGACGCCAGGTGTGTTTGAGCGAGAGGAAATGAGCGACTGCTGCGAACCGAGGGCCATCATAGGCCCCCTCCCGATACGAGCTGTAGTCCATCCCGCAGAGATCGATCAAGGTCTCGAAGGCAAGCGAATCATGGTCGCGAAGCGCGAGACAAACCTCGGTGTAATGATCGGCCGACACCCGCAGCGTGAGCTCACCCAGCCGCTCATCAAGCGCCAGAATGCGTTCGCCCAGCACGGCGCGCAGAGCGGATTGGAGCCTTTCGATTCGGGTCATGGTGCAGGCCGTGTCGTATCGATTCGCATCAGCGCGCGATCGTGTAAGTGCGCTTGATCTTGCGCTGCAATTGAAGAATGCCGTACATCAGCGCCTCTGCGGTCGGCGGACAACCCGGCACGTAGACGTCCACCGGGACGATACGATCACAACCTCGGACGACCGAATAAGAGTAGTGGTAGTAGCCCCCACCGTTCGCGCAGGACCCCATCGAGATAACCCAGCGCGGCTCGGCCATCTGATCGTAGACCTTGCGCAGCGCCGGCGCCATCTTGTTGCAGAGGGTGCCCGCCACGATCATCACATCGGACTGACGCGGACTCGGCCTGAAGATGACGCCAAAGCGATCGAGGTCGTACCGGGACGCGCCCGCATGCATCATCTCGACCGCGCAACAGGCCAGGCCAAAGGTCATCGGCCAGAGCGACCCCGTCCGAGTCCAGTTCACGAGCTTATCCACCTGGGTGGTGACAAACCCTTGATTCAGCACACCTTCGATGCTCATGCTCTGCTGCTCCGGGTCGCGGTCAAACCGGGATCACTCCCAGTCCAACGCGCCTTTCTTCCACTCGTAAATGAAACCCACCACCAGAATGGCGAGAAACACCATCATGGCCAGGAAACCGCTGAAGCCGATCTCGCCGAGCGACACCGCCCAGGGAAACAAGAACGCGATCTCGAGGTCGAACAGAATGAAGAGGATGGCGACAAGGTAGTAACGCACGTCGAACTGCATGCGCGCGTCCTCGAAAGCCTCAAACCCGCACTCGTAGGGCGAGAGCTTGGCCGGGTCCGGGCGTGAGGGGCCGAGCACCTTGCCGAGCACCATCGGACCGACGCCGACTCCGATGCCCACCAGAATGAACAGGAGTACCGGCAGGTAGTTTTCGAGAAACACGTGTTACCCCATCCCTGAAGCAACTCCAGCGCGGTGCAGCGCCGTGACGGTCCGAGTTGCCTGGTTTTAAGAGATGTCCGTCTGAGTGCGGACTCTGTAACTGGTGCCGACGGCGAGACTCGAACTCGCACAGCTTTCGCCACTACCCCCTCAAGATAGCGTGTCTACCAATTTCACCACGTCGGCTAGGCGCGCAATTGTATCCGTTTTTATTTGGGAATGTCGCCGGCAGGCGCTGATTTTTCGCTCGAGCCGACGGGGCGACGCGCTTCAGGGACATCCGGCGCAACGGAGGGCGAGGTCTCCATCACACTGGCTGGCGCCTGCGGCTTCTGATAGCCCACAAATGCAAGGCCCAAGGTCATCAAAAAGAAGACCGTCGCGAGGCCGGCGGTCGCCCGGCTCATAAAGTTGGCCGAACCGGTCGCGCCAAAGAGGCTGCCCGACGACCCGGAGCCGAACGCCGCGCCCATGTCTGCACCCTTGCCGTGCTGGATCAGCACCAGGATGATCACGCCAAGCGCCGAAACCACCTGAACCATCGCCATCAGAGTCGCCCACCAGCTCATCTCGTTCACTCCGTCAGTTGAGCATCGGTCATCGCCGCGACGCGGGTCGACCAATCGCCAAAAAAATTGTCCGCCAGCCGTTACCGCAACGCGGCGCGGCCGATCGCCAGGAAATCATCGGCGTCGAGGGACGCCCCGCCCACCAGGGCGCCATCAATATCGGGGAGTGCGAGCAAGGTGCCCGCGCTGTCCGGCTTGACACTGCCACCGTAAAGGATGCGGACCGCCTGCGAGCCAACCCCCGCGGCCAGCATCATCGAACGGATTGCGGCATGTACTTCCCCCGCCTGCTCCGGCGTCGCTGTCCTGCCCGTACCAATCGCCCAGACTGGTTCGTAGGCGACCATCATTTCAGCAAGGGGCCGCTCGGACAACACGGTGAGCAGCGGCTTCAACTGCCGACCGATCACCTGCCGCGTTTCACCCGCTTCGCGCTCGGCCAGGGTCTCTCCGACACAAGCGATCACGCCGAGACCTGCCGCAAGGGCCGCGCGCGCCTTGTCCGCGACCTGATCGTCCCGCTCGCCGTGAAGACTCCGACGCTCGGAGTGTCCGACGATCACCCACGAACAGCCGACATCGCGGAGCATTGCCGCCGAAACCTCTCCGGTGTGCGCGCCGCCGGCAAAAGCAGACTGGTTCTGCGCCCCGACGGCAACCCGAGTCCCGACCGCCGCGCGAGCGATCTCGGCGAGGTAGGGAAAGGGCGGGCAGACGATGCAGTCGACCCGATCAAGCCGCGAGTCGTCGCGCCAGCCCCGGACAATGGCCTGAACGAGCGAGAGGCCAGAGGCCAGTAGCCCGTTCATCTTCCAGTTGCCGACCACGACGGGCCTGCGAGCGACCATGTGCACCCTCGTCAAGAAAAACCCGACATTCTAGAACGTCGGGGTCCCCGGGGTCAAAGCGATGCGGCCTTGCGGGGGGAACGGGGGCGTCCGGTACTCGTACGTCGGGCAGCCGAGCGGGGACGGGAAGGCGAGCCGCCGACACCGAGCCTTGCCTCCTTGATCCTCACCAGCCTGTCGATCTGGGCGAGCGAGGTCAGGTGGGCGTGGATCGGAGCGATAAAGCGCCGCCTGCGCAGTTCGAGAAACAACTCGTCGGACAGGGACTCCAGACGCTCCTCGTTGACGATATAGCTTCCTGCCACATCGCGGGTGGTCTCGCCGACCCGCACGCGAAGATTGAGCGGCTTGAGCATATTGTGCCGCTCGAGCCAGCCGCAGAACTCGCGCGAAATGGCATCCATCTGCTGGAGTTCACCCAGGAAGCGCTTGACGTGATCAAGCGTCTCGGTTGCGGCCCCTTCCGCATCGAAGAGCGGCAAACCGTCGCTCTCGGAGAGTAGACCGGCGCCCTCGTCGATGCAGATCGCGAATTCGCCCTGCTTGTCCGTACTCGCGAGGGCAAAGGGGTAGCGACGGATGATCGCGGGAATGTAGGCGCCGGGCAACCAGGCGGCCGTATCCGGGTCGATGCAAAGGTTTTCGTCCGATTCGAGTCCGAGAAGCGCGACGGGCTTGAATCCACCTTGCTCGCGATCATCAATGAATACGATCGGATAGAAAGAGGTCGCACGGACGAACTCGTGCATCATCAGCGACGCGACATGGAAGCGCGATGCGAAATCGAAACGCTCGATCGAGCGAACGCGCTTGTTGCCGTGGCGCTCGCGAGTGACGGGAACCAGATTTGCAAACATCGATTGAAGAACCTGTGAGTGAAGGGCGTTCAGCGGGCGTCGCGAACGAGACGGACGCGGAGTTTAAGTGCCAAGGCATCGTCCGGGCAGTCCTCGGGGAACGTGGACACGCTGCCTTCGCCAAAATTCACCTGGAAGGGCCGGGTTCGAGCCCCGCAAGACGGAGAGTTCGGACCCGATACGGCGGTGGAAGTCC
>JBIKTA010000296.1:0-4302 GCA_044348315.1 Burkholderiaceae bacterium
CGCCATCGCTGCCTGCGTCGGGATTGCCGGCAGCGCGGTGATCGGCTCGCGTTGCATGATAGGGGGCGGGGCTGGCATCCTGGGTCATCTCGAGATCTGTGATGCGGTCACGATCTCGGCGATGAGCCTCGTGACCCGTTCCATCAGCCAACCTGGTTTTTATACGGGTGTCTTTCCGCTGATGGACAATGCCGGCTGGGAGCGGGCGGGCGCGATTATCCGCGCACTGCCCGATTGGCGGCAGCGTTGGCGCAGACTTGAGGCCCGTTTCAAGGAAACCTGATGAACATTCTCGATATCCGTGCCATTCTCGAGCACCTCCCGCATCGGTATCCCTTCCTGCTCGTCGACCGGGTCCTCGAGATCGAAGCGGGTAAACGCATCGTCGCGATCAAGAATGTGACGATCAATGAGCCGTACTTTGTCGGGCATTTCCCCCATATGCCGGTCATGCCGGGTGTGCTGCAGATCGAGGCGCTTGCCCAGGCAGCGGGCATCCTCTCGTTTCAGACCATGGGCCGCGTGTCGGACGATCGATCGGTCTACTATTTTGTGGGCATCGACGGGGCCCGTTTCAAGCGGCCGGTCGTGCCGGGCGACCAGTTGCGCCTGGAAGTCGAGATCACGCGGGTGGCCCGATCGATCTGGAAGTATTCGGGCCGAGCAACGGTGGACGGGCAGGTAAGCGCTGAGGCTGACCTGATGTGCACCCTGCGCGATGTGCCGCCCGTGCAGGGTGCAGCCCCTGCCGGCCAGGAAGTGGCCTGAGGCGTAGTCCCTATGGTCCGCATTCACCCCACAGCGGTGGTCGATTCTCAGGCGAGCCTCGCCAGCGACGTCGAGGTCGGCCCCTTTAGCGTGATCGGTGCCGGCGTTCAGGTCGGGCCGCGCTCGCGCATTTGCGCCCACGTCGTCATCGAGGGCCCGACCGAGATCGGTGCGGACAACCAGTTCCATCCGTTTTGCTCGATCGGCGGCCCGCCTCAGGACAAGAAGTACCGGGGCGAGGCGACGCGCCTCGCGATTGGCGATCGAAACACTTTTCGGGAATATGTGACCGTTAACCGCGGTACGGTCCAGGATGAGGGCGTGACGGTGGTCGGTGACGATAACTGGGTCATGGCCAGTGTGCACATCGCGCATGACTGCCGGGTCGGGAGTCATGCCATTTTTGCCAATACGACCAATCTGGCCGGCCATGTCGAGGTGGGGGACTGGGCGATTCTCGGGGGCTGCACCCAGGTGCATCAATTCTGCAAGATCGGCGCGCACGCGATGACCGGGGCGGGCACCGTTCTGCTTCATGATTTGCCCCCGTTCGTAATGGCCTCTGGCAACACAGCCGAGCCCCATGGGCTCAACGCAGAGGGACTGCGCCGCCGCGGCTTCAGTGCCGAACGGATCCAGGCGCTGCGACGGGCCTACAAGCTGCTCTACAAGCAGGGGCTGTCATTCGAGGAGGCTCAGCGCCAAATGGCTGGGATGGCCGATGAACCCGGACAGGATGCGGACGCGCAGTCCGATCTGCGCAGGCTGATCGAATTCCTTGCCCGGGTCTCGCGCGGCATCGTCCGCTGATGGGCGTTACGCTGGCTGCGCAGCAGTCCCTGCGCCTCGGGATGGTTGCGGGGGAACGCTCGGGGGACCTGCTGGCGGCGGCAGTACTGCGGGGCCTACGCTCGGGCGTACCCCAATTGCACGCCTTTGGCGTCGGTGGGCCGGCCATGCGGGAGGAGGGCTTCGACGCCTGGGAGGATATCGAGCGTCTGTCGGTCATGGGCTACGCGGCAGTGCTCAAGCGTCTGCCCGGTTTGCTGGCATTGCGCGCCCGCCTTGCCAGACGGCTGCCGAGCGTGTTGGGTGACGGGGTTTTCGTCGGCATCGATGCGCCTGATTTCAATCTCGGCCTCGAGGAGCGCCTGCGCCGCAGGGGTGTGCGAACCGTTCATTTCGTGAGCCCATCAATTTGGGCCTGGCGTCGGGATCGGATCGAGGCCATCCGGCGCGCCGTCGATCACATGCTGCTGGTCTTTCCGTTTGAGCAGGCGATCTACGATCAGGCGGGTATCTCTGCAAGCTATGTTGGTCATCCGCTGGCCGATCTCCTGCGTCCTGTTGACGACCCCGGGCCCGCTCGGGCGCGGCTGGGCCTGGACCCTGATCCGAGCGTGGCCGTGGTCGCATTGTTGCCTGGGAGCCGACAGGAGGAGGTGCGCCATCTGGCGGGCCTGTTCATCGATGCGGCTGTGGCCTTGCACCGCAACCGGCCTGGGCTGGCCTTCATTTTGCCGGCGGCCACGCCCGTGATTCATCAGCAGATTCGCGCGCTGCTGGCTGCGCGACGCCTGCCCGACCGTTTCCCCCTGACTCTCGTGTCGGGACAGTCGCATCGCGCGATGGAGGCTGCCGATGCGGTGCTGGTCGCGAGCGGCACTGCGACCCTCGAGGCAGCGCTGATCGGTCGTGCGATGGTGATTGCCTATCGGATGGGTGCGCTCAATTATCGGCTGATGCGCAACCGTGGCTACCTGCCCTGGATTGGACTGCCGAATATCCTCGCAAACGAGACGCTGGTACCTGAATTCATTCAGGACGCCGCCACGCCAGATCGGCTGGCTCGCGCGCTGCTTGAGTGGCTGGACGATGCCGCGGGGCGTGAGCGTCTCCGGGCGCGTTTCAGAATTCTCGGCGATACGCTGCGTCGAAATTGCGCCGAACGCAGCGCTGCGGCGATTTTGGAGCTGGCCCGGCGATGAGGGGTTCGGCTTCGCCCCATCTCATACTCGGTCGAGCCGAGGTGACGCCTGACGCCGCTTGGGTCTGCGGCGTCGATGAGGCGGGCCGTGGCCCGCGGGCGGGCCCCGGTTGTGCGGCCGCAGTGATACTGGACCCGGCTCGGCCGATCGAGGGCGTGCGCGACTCAAAGAAGCTCTCCGAGTCGCAGCGAGGCCGTCTCGCCGCCCAGATCCGCGAGCGGGCGCTTGCCTGGGCCTGTGCGTGGGCCAGTGTCGAAGAGATCGACCGGCTCAATATTTTGCAGGCGAGTCTGCTCGCGATGCGGCGGGCGGTCGAGCAATTGAGCCCTGCGCCGGAGCTCGCGCTGGTTGACGGCAATGTCGCGCCGCGGCTCGCCTGTGAGGTCCGCACGCTCGTTGGAGGCGACGCCATCGAGCCGGCGATTTCCGCGGCCTCGATTCTCGCCAAGACTGAGCGCGATGCCTTGATGCTGAGTCTGCACGAGCGCCACCCTGGCTACGGCTTTGATCGTCACAAGGGCTACCCGAGTCCCGTGCACCTGCAGCGCTTGCGAGAGTTAGGTCCCTGCGAGGCACACCGCCTGAGTTTCGCCCCGGTGCGGGCTGCACTCGGTATTCAACGCCTCCCGAACGACCTCGCGTCCGGATGAGATGAGCGCCACTTTGCCCATCGTATCGAGCGCCAACCCGCGGTTCCGGCGCTTGCTCGAGCTCTGCAGCCGGCCGGGCGCGCGGCGTGAGGCCGGGCTCGCCGTCATCGAGGGCGAGCATTTGCTCGCAGCCTGGCTGGAACATGCGCCCGCAGCCCTGGCCGAGCTGTACCTGTGCCGAGGGGTCGAGCCCGCCGAGCCTGTCCGTGGGGCGCTCGACCGATCCAGCGTCGAACGCTTCGAACTTGCAGAGCTCTTGTTTCGACGCGCGTCGCTGCTGGAGCACAGCTCGGGGCCGATCGCGCTGGTCCACGTGCCGGCTGAGGTCGAGCGCGTGGCTCTCGACGGCGATGCGGTCTATCTCGATCGAATTCAGGATCCCGGCAACGCCGGGACGATCCTCCGCAGCGCAGCCGCCTTTGGCATTGGGGCCGTCATCGCGGGCCCAGGTACGGTTGATCTGTGGTCGCCCAAGGTCTTGCGGGCCGGGATGGGTGCGCATCCGCTTTTGGATATTGCCCAGGCGGTTCCGCTCGAACGCTTGATGGCAGACGCGCGGGTGCCCTTGTGTGCGACCTCTTCGCACGCCGGTCTCAGCATCGTGGACGCCACTTTGAGCGAACCTCGCATCTGGCTGTTTGGGAGCGAAGGCGCAGGACTCGACCCGGCTGCGATCGATGCGTCGCGCGTGCAATGGTTGTGTATCGAACAGCGCTCGGCGATGGAGTCGCTCAACGTGGGTGTGGCCGCCTCGATCTGCTTGCACGAGCAGTTCCGTCAGCGGCGAAAGCCTGCAATTACGCGCAGCGTCTAGCCCTGGATGCGCGTCGCCCTGAGCCTGTTGCTCAAGTTCTGAGCTGCTCGATTCGCTGCAACACGGTAGTGGCGATCTCCTC
>JBIKTA010000012.1:0-14069 GCA_044348315.1 Burkholderiaceae bacterium
ACCGGTCGGCCGAGCGCGCGTCCGAGGGGCGTAGCGGTCTGCAGCGCCCGCGGCGCGTCCGACGACAGGATCACAACCGGCGAAAATTCGCTCGCGATGCGACGCGACAGCCGCGCGGCCTGTTCATGGCCACGGTCCGATATCGGTGTGTCGAAGGGCTGCACCGTGCGGGCAGCATTGAGCGCGGTCTCGCCGTGGCGAATCAGAACGATGGCCATGAGGGCTGCCCCCTGAGGATGAACGAATCTCAATACCCTGACCGCCCGCCCATGACCGGCCCCGCCCCAGTCACCGAGCCTGTCAATCGGCCATCTGCGCCAGCCATTCGACAGATGGGCTCACCACCGACCCCGGCAACTCAACAATACATTGGCGGGCCCCAAACCCCGTTTGCGCCCCCGCGCCACACCCCACCATGAGTCTAGCCGTGATCCGCTCACGTGCCCTGATCGGCCTTACCGCACCCGAGGTCCGGGTCGAAGTGCATCTGAGCCGCGGCCTGCCCGCCTTCCACATCGTCGGACTGCCCGAGGCCGCCGTGCGCGAGAGCCGCGAGCGCGTACGCTCAGCGCTCATGCAGCAGGGCTTCGAGTTTCCCTCGCAGCGACTCACCGTCAACCTCGCGCCGGCTGACCTGCCCAAGGACTCCGGGCGATTTGACCTCCCGATCGCCGTGGGCATCCTGGTCGCAAGCGGCCAGGCCCCGGCCGATGCAGTCGAACCGCTCGAGTTTGTAGGTGAGCTCTCACTTACGGGCGCGCTTCGCCCCATACGGGGCATCGTTCCGATGGTGCTCGCCGTCCGCGATGCAGGGCACGCGCGTCGCCTGATTCTGCCTGCTGCGTGCGCGACCGAAGCGGCGCTCGTCCCGCAGCTGCGCGCACTGTCCGCGCAGGATCTGCTGCAGGTCTGCGGGCATCTGCGTGGTCAGTCGGAACTGGTCCGGCTCGAGCATGCACGTCCACCGACACAGGGTCATTGCGCCACGCCACTCGAGCATATCAAGGGACACCAGGAGGCCAAGCGTGCACTCACTATTGCAGCGGCCGGCGCCCATTCGATGCTGATGCTGGGCCCGCCCGGCTCAGGCAAGTCGCTGCTCGCCTCGGCGCTGCCTTCGTTGCTGCCGCCCTTGGACGACGCCCAGGCGCTCGAGAGCGCCGCCGTGGCAACACTCGCCGGCCGCTTCGACCCGGCCCACTGGGGGGCCCGGATCATGCGCAGCCCGCACCACAGCGCCTCCACCGCCGCGATCGCAGGCGGTGGCAACCCCCCGCGCCCGGGCGAGATCAGTTTGGCCCACCACGGGGTACTCTTTCTCGATGAGCTACCGGAATTCAATCGCCCGGTGCTCGAGGCCTTGCGCGAGCCGCTCGAGACGGGCCGTATCACCTTGTCACGCGCCGCCCACCAGGTCGACCTTCCCGCGCGCTTCCAGTTGCTCGCGGCGATGAATCCCTGCCCCTGCGGCTATCTGGGGGGCGATCGCTGTCGCTGCTCGCCCGAACGGGTAGCGCGCTACCAGGCCCGCATCTCCGGACCCCTGCTCGACCGGATCGATCTCGTCCTCCTGGTGCGACCCGTCGACGAAGCCGCACTCACCGCGCCGCACTCGGGCGATTCGACGGCGGCGCTCGCCGCGCGCGTGGCCGACGCGAGGGCACGGCAGCAGGCACGCCAAGGCACTTCGAATGCCGCAATCGAGCCGGGCTCGATCGACGCGCTGTGCCGCCTCTCTGAGGCCGCACACGGCTTGCTGGTGCGTACGGCGCAGCGCCTGCGCTGGTCCTCTCGGGCGCTTCACCGGGTCTTGAGGGTGGCGCGTACGGCCGCCGATCTCGATGTCGAGGATCTGATCGAAGCGCGGCACGTCGCAGAGGCCATCGCCTTCCGGCGGGCGCTGCCGTCACCCGCATCGGCGAGCTGAGCCACTCGGACGCCTTGCCGGGCGAGCGCCTTGCCGGGCGGGCGCCCAGTCTGGCCTCGCCCAGGCAGCGCGCGCCGACGCTCGACGGTCACGACGGCCCGACGATCAGCCCATCAAGCCGTCTGCGAGCGCGGCGCCACCCGCCAGACAATCATCAACAGGTAGGCCAATACCTGCATGGTCACCCAGAGGAGCATCGCGGCCCGAAACGCAGGCGGGCCGCCTCCGATCGACTCGATCGCGGCCATGAGGTCAATCACGACGCCAAACAGCCACTGGGTGAGGAACATTCCGACAAAAAGGACCAGATTGAGCGCCGAAAAGGCCCGCCCCGTGAGCGCCGGCGGAAAGGTCAGACTCACGTGGCTCTGGATGATCATGAACGCAGTCGAGCCGATCGCAAGAGGCACCCACAGCCACCAGGCCCAGGACGCCTCGACCACGGTGATCGATGCGAGCGAAATCAGCATCACCAAACCGCCCCAGACGGCCAGCCGCGGGACGGTCCAACCGCGACGCCCCAGCGCGGGAAGCAGCGCACCGAGCAGCAGATAGGCAAACATCAAGGCGAGGCTCACCACGAAAAGCGCCTGAGCGGCAGCCGGCGGATCGAGCCCCACCACGTTGATGAACCAGGGGCCCGCCCACAGCCCCAGAAACGCCACAAAGCTCGAATACAGAAACATGGCGGGGATCGCATACCGCCAAAAATAGCGATCGCCGAGCACCTCGAAATAGCCTCCCCATTGACTCGATAGGCTCTGGACCGGCTGGGTCGGCTCGTGGGGCAGCAGAAACCAGATCGCCACGCTCGCCAAAGCCAGTAAGGCGGCCATGAGCATGAAGACGCCTCTCCAGCCGACGATCGGGAGCAGCCCATGCACGGGAAGCGTCGCGGTCAGCGCGCCCAGCGACCCGGCCAGCATCATCCAGGCCGCCAGTTGCTGCTGACGCTCGGGCGCATACCAGAACCGGAAGGCCCGAAACGCCGCCATCAATGCACCCGACACGCCGATGCCGATCAGCGCGCGGCTCACCCAGAGCATCCACGCCGACGTGGCGAGCGCAAAAGCCAGGCAGCCCAGCGCCCCGATCGCAAGCAACGCGGCGTTGGTGCGGCGCGACCCAAAGCGGTCGAGCCACACGCCAAGCGGCAATTGCGCCAGTGCAAAGCTCAGAAAATAGGCACTTGCGAGCGCACCGAGCTGGGCGTTGGTCAAACCGAAGTCGGCAGTGAGCGAGGGCGCAATCACTGCGCTGATCGTTCGAAGCACGTAAGACAGGAAAAACCCGGATGCAAAACAGAGGAATACCCGGACCGCCAAAGCGCCCGTGAGGATTGTGGTCAAGGCAGCATCACTCCAGCAGTCGAAAGGAATCAATCATCGTCGCAGAGGGCTCACCGCCCGGGTCGGGCTCGATCGCGACGGCCTGCCAGAGTCGCTCGCCGCGCGCGACGAAAAGCGCCACCATCCGAACCCGCTCCCCTCCCATGCGGCCCTGGGCCTCGAGGCGCAGCGCCGGGGTTCGCGCAAGGGTGCGGCCCGAGGCGTCGATCACGGGCAATTCGATCGCACGCTCGGCTGTGGTCGACGCCGCAAGGTTGCGAAGCATGCCCGCACGCATCGCACTCAGGGCCCGGTCGCGTTCGCCGATCGCATCCCGGGCGAGCTCGACCACCCCGACTGTGAAGAGGCTCGAATCAACCCGCGCACCGGTCATGACCATCGTCACGCGCAGCCCATCCAGATCGATCTCGCGGCTCATCTGGGCCGTTCGGGCCGGCATCAGCACCACAAAACCCTGAGCGTCGGGACGGGACTCTCGCCAGTTGAAAGGGGGGCTGCAGCCATTGAGCATCACCATGAGCCCGGTCAGCCACAAAAGTCGACACGCGGAGGCGAAAGTCGCCCGGCCGCTGCAGGGAGCGTTCAGCATCTGCCAATGGTACCAATCCGGCCGACCTTTAACCTCGATCGGGTCGTGGGCCGCTTGGATCCGCTAGAACGTTCGAGTGCGCGAAGGATTTGCAGCCAGATCGCAGCTCACGTACCGTGTGAGCATGACGTCCGGCCGCTCGGTTGCCGTTTCAGGCCTGCCTCGTCAGCCGCTCGCCCGCGCCCAGGCCCCCGATCCAGGTTTCATGGAGTGCAAGCATGTTGTTCGAGTTCAAGAGCCGGGCAACCGGCAGCGTCGTGATGACCGAACCGGTGGGTCGGAAGATGCTCGAAGTGATCGGCAAGACAGCCGATCCCCGCGGCATCGTGACGGCGGCACAACTGCCCGTGGCGATCGCGGCACTGAAGGCGGCGGTGGAAGCCGAGCGCCTGGAAATCGCCCAGCTCCTCGACACGGATCGCCCGGAGGCGACGGATGGCGGCGACGAGGCTCACGCGCCCGAGTACGCATCAATGGTTCGATTCAGTCAGCGCGCTGCACCTCTGATCGAGATGTTCGAACGTTCGCTCGCAGCAGAGCGGGATGTCACCTGGGGCGTCTGATGCGTGGGGCTGCGCGCGTCTGCGCCGAGCCTGCGCAGACTGCGTGAGCGCGCTCAGTTCGCAAGCACCGGCGCCAAGGCGCGCCGCAGATCGTCCTCGGACCGCCCCGCTCGGCGCCCAAGGTCCTCGAGCTGATCGCGGCCAACCGGTCCGACGTTGAAGTACTCGGCCTGCGGGTGGGACAGGTAAAAGCCGCTCACACTCGCCGCCGGCGACATCGCGAAGTGTTCGGTGAGGCTGATCCCCACCTCCTCGCAGCGGAGCACCCGGAAGAGATCCCGCTTGACGGTATGCTCAGGACAGGCCGGATAACCGGGTGCCGGGCGAATGCCAACATACTGCTCGGCAATCAGCGCATCATTGTCGAGCGCCTCATCGGGCACGTAGCCCCAGAGCTCGGTGCGCACGCGCCGGTGCAGACATTCTGCGAAGGCCTCGGCCAGGCGATCGGCGATAGCCTTCAGCATGATTGCCGAATAATCGTCGAGCAGGCCCTGGAACTCGGCTTCCTTGCGATCGACGCCAATCCCAGCGGTCACCGCAAACAGACCGATGTAATCCTTGATGCCGGTGGCCTCACCGTCCAAGGCCCGGGGCGCGATGAAATCGGCCAGACACTTGTTCGCCACCCCCTCGCGCTTGACCGATTGCTGGCGAAGGTTACGCCAAACAAAGGCCACCTCGCTACGAGAATCATCGGTGTAGATTTCGATGTCATCGTCATCGACCGCGTTGGCCGGGAGAAAGGCGATGACCGCGTTTGCGCGAATCCACCGCCCATCGATTACACGGCGCAGCATCGCCTTTCCGTCGGAGAACACGCGCCGGGCCGATTCGCCCACCACCGGGTCGTTGAGGATGTCGGGAAAGCGACCGTGCAGATCCCAGGTCTGGAAGAAGGGCTGCCAATCGATGTAGCGGGCGATCTCGGCCAGGTCATAGTTCCGAAACGCCCGCCGCCCGATGAAACGCGGCACCGGAGGCGTATAGGCAGCAGCCTTCCCCGATCCGCGGCCCAACCAGTCGATCGGCGAGCGATTGGCGCGCGCGTCCGCCAGCGGGATCAGTTGTGCGCCCTTTTTTGCGGCGTGCTGGGCACGCACCCGCTCATATTCGGCAGCAAGATCGGCGAGGAAGCGGTCGCGCGAATCGGGCGACACGAGACTTTGCGCCACGGGCACCGAGCGCGAGGCGTCCGACACATAGATGACGGGGCCGCTGTAGTGCGGCGCAATTTTCACCGCAGTGTGCACCCGCGAGGTGGTTGCACCGCCGATCAAGAGCGGAATCTTGCGCGAGCGGAAATAATCGTCCCGCTCCATCTCGCCCGCGACGATCGCCATTTCCTCGAGCGACGGGGTGATCAGCCCCGAGAGCCCGATCATGTCGGCGCCCTCGGCTTTGGCCCGCGCGAGGATCTCCGCACAGGGCACCATCACCCCCATGTTGATGACATCGAAGTTGTTGCACTGGAGCACGACCGAGACGATGTTCTTGCCGATGTCATGGACGTCGCCCTTGACCGTGGCAATCACCATCCGCCCGCGCGATCCGGTGGCTTGGCCCGACACCGCCAGCGCCGCCTTTTCTTCCTCGATGAAAGGCACCAGATGCGCGACCGCCTGCTTCATGACGCGGGCCGATTTGACCACCTGTGGCAGGAACATCTTGCCCGCGCCAAACAGATCACCCACGATATTCATGCCGTCCATCAACGGGCCCTCGATCACTTCGATCGGCCGGCCTGCGCGCGCTGCGACCGCAGTCCGGACCGCCTCGGTGTCCTCGACGATCCATTGCGTGATGCCGTGGATGAGCGCATGCGCGAGACGCTGCTCGGGCGGCTGCTCGCGCCAGGCGAGGTTTTCCTCACGGCGCGCGCCGTCCGATTTCAGGCTTGCCGAAAATTCGATCATCCGCTCGGTGGCGGTCTTGCCCGCTTCGCGCTCGAGCACCGCTTGCGCGGCCACACGACCGGCCTCATCCTGCGCAGTCTCGAGGCGCCTCCGCTCGGCACTCAGGAGCGGCTTGCGGTCGAGCACGATATCCTCGACCCGCTCGCGCAATTCAGGCTCGATCTCATCGTAGACGCCGACCATGCCGGCGTTGACGATTCCCATTGAAAGTCCGGCGCGGATCGCGTGATAGAGGAAGACGGTGTGGATCGCCTCGCGGGCGGGGTCATTGCCGCGAAACGAGAACGACACGTTCGATATGCCACCCGAGACGTGCGCGCCCGGGCAATGGGTTCGAATCCAATGCGCGGCCTCGATGAAATCGACCGCATAGTGATCGTGTTCCTCGATACCGGTGGCGATCGCGAACACGTTGGGATCGAAGATGACATCTTCGCCCGGAAAACCGGCCTCCTCAGTCAGCAGGCGCCAGGCACGCGAGCAGATCTCGATCTTGCGGAGCTGCGTATCGGCCTGTCCCTGTTCGTCAAAGGCCATGACCACCACGGCTGCGCCATAACGCCGACACAGGCGGGCCTGCCGGAGGAACTCGGCCTCGCCTTCCTTCAAGGAGATCGAATTGACGATCGACTTGCCCTGCACGCAGCGCAGACCCGCCTCGATCACAGTCCATTTGGAGCTGTCGATCATCACCGGCACCCGCGCGATATCGGGCTCGGAGGCAATGAGATTCAGAAAGCGGGTCATCGCCGCCGCAGAATCCAGCATCGCCTCATCCATGTTGATGTCGATCACCTGCGCGCCGTTTTCCACCTGATGGCGGGCCACCGCGAGCGCCTGATCGAATTCACCCGCCAGGATCAGCCGGGCAAACGCCTTGGACCCCGTTACGTTGGTGCGCTCGCCGACGTTCACGAAGAGGCTGTCCTTCGTGACATTGACCGCCTCGAGCCCGGAGAGCCGGAGCGCCCGCTCAATCCTCGGCGGTCGGCGCGGGGCCAGTGCACTCACCGCCTGGCCGATCGCGGCGATATGCTCAGGTGTGGTCCCGCAGCATCCGCCCGCAATGTTGACGAGCCCGGCACGCGCAAATTCGGCCAAAAGCGCCGAGGTGAGCTCGGGCGTTTCGTCAAACCCGGTATCGGACATCGGGTTGGGCAGGCCCGCGTTCGGGTAGACGCAGACGAAGGTGTCGGTCTTTGCTGCGAGTTCGGCCACATAGGGGCGCATCAGCGCGGCGCCCAGGGCGCAGTTCAGCCCGATCGTGAGCGGGCGCGCATGACGCACCGAGTTCCAGAAAGCCTCGACGGTCTGCCCGGAGAGCAGCCTCCCCGACGCGTCGGTCACGGTCCCCGAAATCATGATCGGCAGACGCCGACCTCGCGCCTCGAAGACCTCATCGATCGCAAAGAGTGCGGCCTTGGCATTGAGCGTATCGAAAATCGTCTCGAGCAGAATCAGGTCAACACCGCCCTCGATCAGCGCATCGGTCTGCTCGTGGTAGGTGGCACGGAGCTCCTCAAAATTCACATTGCGCGCGCCGGGATCGTTCACATCGGGTGAGATCGAGGCCGTCCGCGGCTGAGGCCCGAGCGCGCCCGCCACGAAACGGGGCTTAGCCGCGCTCTGATGGCGATCGCGCGCGGCGCAGGCGAGCCGCGCGGCGGCCAGATTCATCTCGCGCGCCAGATCCGAAAGCCCGTAATCGGCCTGGGCAATCGATGTTGCACCGAAAGTGTTGGTCTCGATGATGTCGGCGCCCGCTGCCAGATACGCATCGTGAATCGACTCGATCAGGGCCGGTCGGGTCAGGCAGAGGAGTTCGTTGTTGCCCTTGAGGTCGCGCGCGAAGTCAGCGAAGCGCTCGCCCCGGAAATCGGCTTCGGTGAGGCGATGCTGCTGGATCATCGTGCCCATCGCGCCATCAAGGATCAGGATGCGCGCCTCGAGCAGCGTCCGCAGTCGAGCTTCGGTATCGGTCGTCATGAGGTGGATCGGCCCGGTTTAGACCGAAAACAAGATAAAGGTTACCAATGGTAGCAACCGCAGTGCCTGCGCGCCCGGCCGAGCTCTGTCATCATTGGGGGTTTATCCACATCGCGCATCATCTGGAGTGCCCTGATGGCCTTTGCATTCGATCCCCCGCCCACCGTTTCGATCCCGATCGCGGGAAGCGGTGACCACTTCCCGGTTCATCGCGTTTACTGCGTCGGTCGCAACTACGTCGAACACGCCAAAGAAATGGGTTTCACAGGGCGCGAGCCGCCTTTTTTCTTCATGAAGCCCGCCGACGGGCTCCTCATCGTCCCCGATGGACAGACCGGTGAAATGCCCTACCCAAGCGTCACGCGCGACCTGCACCATGAGCTCGAGCTCGTGGTGGCGATCGGGCTCGGCGGCCAGAACATCCCGGCAGCTGATGCCGCCCGGCATGTGTTCGGCTATGCAATCGGGTTCGACATGACGCGTCGCGACCTGCAGGGCGAGGCGAAAAAACAGGGTCGCCCCTGGGAGATCGGCAAGGCCTTCGAAGCGAGTGGCCCGATCGGCCCGATCCATCGCAGCAATGGGGGTGCGCCCTGGTCCGCAGGCGGGATCGCGCTCGAGGTGAATGGAGCGACCCGCCAGTCGAGCGACATCTCGAAACTGATCTGGAACATCGGCGAAATCATCGAACACCTCTCGGCGCTCTGGACGCTCGCCCCGGGCGACCTGATCTTCACCGGAACACCGGAGGGCGTGGCAGCAGTGGAGCGGGGTGACCAGATGGTCGGCCGCATCGACGGACTGGGCGAGTTGAAGGTAAAACTCGTCTGAGTCCGGGGACGAACGCGATCATGCGCAAGCGCCCCGCCGACGCACTGATCCCGACCGTGGCGCTGCGCGCCTGGGTGATCGACCTGTTTCGCGCGGCTGGAGCATCCGTGCACGAGGCAGAGCTCGCCGGCACGCATCTGGTCGAGGCCAATCTCACCGGGCATGACTCGCACGGCGTCGGGATGGTGCCGCGCTATGTGGCGGCGCTTCTGGCGGGCGAGCTGCAACTCGGGCAGACCATCCATTCTGTGACCGACGCTGGCAGCCTGCTGGTGGTCGATGGCCGCGGTGGCCTGGGCCAGTCGATCGGACATCAGGCAATGGCACTGGCCATCGAGCGGGCGCAACAGCACGGCTGCGTGGTGATGGCGCTGCGCAATAGCCATCATCTTGGGCGCATCGGTCATTGGGCCGAGCAGGCGATCGCAGCGGGCATGGCATCGGTGCACTTCACGAGCGTGGTCAACAGCACGCCCTCGGTCGCCCCCCACGGTGGCGCGCAGGCGCGCTTCGTGACCAACCCCTTCACGGTCGGGCTGCCCGTGCCGGGTGCCGAGCCGCTGGTGCTCGATTTTGCAACCAGTGCGCTCGCCCAGGGCAAGGTGCGGGTGGCCTACAACCGAGGCGAACGCTTGCCCGCCGACAGTCTGATCGACGCCGACGGCCGATCGACCGACGACCCCGCCGTGCTTTTCGAGCCTGCGGACGGACGTTTGGGCGCGCTCAGAACCATGGCCGGCCACAAGGGTTCGGCACTCGCGATCACCTGCGAGTTGCTGGCCGGCGCACTCTCCGGCGGTACGACGATGCATCCGGGCACATCCCGTCCCGTGGCCGCGATCTGGAACCACATGCTCGCGATCGTTTTCGATCCTGCGCGGATGGGAACCGGTGATTCGTTCGAGGTCCAGGCCAGGGCCTTCATCGAATGGGTTCGGTCGTCGCCACCTCGCCCCGATCAGCCCGACGCCACAATCATGACCCCTGGAGAGGCCGAGCGCCGGTCTCGCGCCAGACGGGCGCAGGCCATTCCGATCGATGAGGAAACGCTGAGCCAGCTCGATCGTGCAGCGCTGCAGATCGCGGGACGCTTTGGCCAATCACCGGGGCCGGTTTCTGCGCTCGAACGCGGCTGCTGAGCGGGCAGCCGTTCAGTTCGTCCACGCCAGCGCACCCACCCCGAGTGCGATCAGCGTGGCCCCGGTCATCCGGCGACGCAAATCGCCTTCGCCAAGAAAGCGCACCCCAAGAAAAGCCGCGAACAGCATCGACAGCTCGCGCGCCGGTGCGACCAGACTGACCGGTGCCATCGTCATCGCGTAGAGCACCAGCATGTAAGCTGCGGGCGAGAGCAGCGCAACCACCAGAATCGGCCGCCAGTCGACCCTCAAGGCTTGGGCGATCGCCGTGCGCTGGCCGAGGGCAAACGGGGTCAGGAGCAGCATGCGAAGGGCAATCCCCAGCCAGTCGAACAGCATCGCCGGGGCTCCCTGATACCGGACCGCGAAGCCATCATTGATCGTGTAGGCGGCAATCGTCGCGCCGGTGAGCGCCCCCCAGGCAAGACCGGCCCGCATGGCAGGATCCGGGCGTCGCGCGAGGGCACCCAGCCCGCCGCCGATCGTCACCCCGCCTGAAAGGATGAGCAGCAGCCCCAGCGCTGCGAGCGCGCCGAAGGGCTCATTGAAACCCAGCACCGCAACGATTGCGGTCAACAGCGGACCAGTGCCTCGGGCGACCGGGTAGACGACCGAGAGATCGGCGACCAGATAGGCGCGCCTCAAGGCGATGAAATAAAGCACGTGGAGGACCGCACTCGAGGCAGCCAGCAGCCAGATCGAAATCGGCAGCTCGGCAAGCCTGTCGCCCTCGAACCAGAGGACCGGTGGCGCCCAGAGGATCACGCTCAGCGTCGAGCACGTCCAAACAAAAGCCACACCCGAGGCTCGCGCCCGCTTGGCTGCCAGATTCCACAAGGCATGAAGCAGGGCGGCCAGCAACACGAGCGCCAGCGCCGCAGGGGTCATCGATCCGGTCTCCGATCTCGCGGCCGCGTCCGATCCGAGACGTGCCTGCGACTTCGGGCATCATAATGGGTTCGCAACCACTGGGGCTAAAGCGCGCGCCCGCAGCCGTACGAGGCTCAGCCCCTCAGACCCCACCCCCGACCAGAGTGACCATGAGCCCATATCCCTTTCACCTCGCCTTCCCGGTCCACGATCTCGAGGCGGCCCGTGCCTTCTATGGCGAGCTGCTCGGCTGCGCGGAAGGGCGCAGCAGCCCCGAATGGATCGATTTCAATCTCTACGGCCATCAGGTCGTGGCGCACCTGGCGCCCGAAGAAACCGGGCTCGCCACCACCAACGCGGTCGATGGCGACCAGGTGCCGGTTCGACACTTCGGTGTGGTGCTCCCGATGGGGGAGTGGGAGGCGCTCGCGCAACGCCTGCGCGCGGCTGGCCAGCGCTTTGTGATCGAGCCGCACATCCGCTTCAAGGGCGAGGTGGGCGAACAGGCCACGATGTTCTTCCTCGACCCGTCGGGTAACGCGCTGGAATTCAAGGCTTTCAAGGATATCGCCTCGCTCTTCGCGAAGTGATCCTGCCCGCGGCCGGGCACGGCAAGGGCCTGGCCGCGACGCCTCCTCGACAGTGCTCAGTGCAACAGCACAGGTTGTTGAATGAGGGCGCCATACTCGCCAATCAGCGCATCGATCGCCTCGAAGCTCGGCGACTCACCGGCGAGCGCGTCGACGCGCGAGCGAAAATGCTGGGCAAGATCACCACCTAGAAACGCCTCTCGGCGAAACGCCTTGTCGAGAATCTCGTACCCAGCGATCTGCCCGTTTTCGCTGGCCAGAACAAACACGCAGTAGTTGGGGCTGTTGTAGATCATCTCCATCGCACGAACTCCCTTGAGCGGGCCCGTTTGCCACTAACGGACAGACAAGAGCCTGCGCTCCTGCATATCGTGTCGTTGCGTGTCGCTTTCAAGCGCCGCTGATCCGGCAGCCCGCAATCTCGGACAACCATTGCTGAAGCCGCTCACCCGCCGCATCGCCAAGCGGACCGCCCAGGGCGAGTTCGAATTCGATCCGGTTTGACGCGCGAAAAAGAGTCGATCCCCAAGGCTCGGTCGCGGTACAGTCATCCGCCTCCTGCCACATATACCAGTCGCGCTCGGTCCGGAACACGGCCGTCACGCGCTCGAACAGGCCTTCGGCCTGCGCACGCCCGAAAAGCGCCTCGAGCGCGCGCCGGTCATGAATATCGCTTGGCGGGCTCTCCCAGGTGCCGCTGCGACTCGATCGGAGCACGAGCGAAACGTCCTGCAAACCAACCGGCTCCGGCCGCGGCGGTGGCGTCTCCGATCGCCAGGTCACAGGCAGGTCATGGAACGCCCGCCATGAGCGAAACCGCTCCGACCACGCATCTTCCGACGTAGTGGACAGCGGTTCGGAATACGAGGCCCCGGCGTGTGAGGCCCCGGCATGCAACGCTCCGGCATACGCCTGCCCGGCTAAGGCCGAGGGCCCACGCAGCCAGATCCGATCCGCAGTCGCGACCTGTTCGCCAACCAACTCGAGCGCTCGCGTTGAGCCCGCACGCGGCAGACCCGCATCGATCACGGCCACGATACCCAGCAACTGCACCGATCGGGCAATCGTGGGGCTGCGCAGCAGATCGATGAACGGAGCCGGGTGTGCCGCACCGTTCAACTCGATCAACAGGTGATCCCAGGGCCCTCGCTGCATGAGGCGCGCCAGTGCCGCAGGCAGCGCGGCCCGGGCCGTGCAGCAAAGGCACCCCGAGAGCGTCTCACGCCAGTCCGGCTCGGAGCGTCGCGCCTGCACCGTCGGCGTGCGCCCTTGCAGACCGACACGCGCCGCGCGCACCGGCCGGCCTTCCCGAATGGGCCCGGAAGAAAACATCCCAGAAGTTCCGTTCGACAGCACGGCGCAAGAACGGTCAGCCAAAGACGCCTCGCGCCACGCCTCGATCAATCGGGTCTTGCCTGCGCCAGGCAAACCAGTGATCAGGGTCGCGGTCATCATCGGCCGACTCAACGCCGCCAAAAGGCCGGGATCAGCACAACGAAAAAAGTCATCAGCTCAAGCCGTCCGGCAATCATCGCCAGACCCAGAACCAGGGTCTGGAAATCATTGAGCGAAGCATAATTCCCAGCAGGACCAAACGCCCCCATCGCCGGCCCAAGATTGTTGACTGAAGCCACGACCAACGGGAACGCTGCACCGAAATCAAGGCCAGTCAACAGCAGGACGAAGGTCAGCACGAGATGGGTGCCCGCCCAGAGGAGCATGAAGCTCAGCACCGCAAAGATCACCTGATTTTCAACCGTTGCGCCCTTTACCGTCAGCAAAAAGACCGCACGAGGATGCGCCAGCCGGCCGAGTTCGCGCACCGCCTGCTTGATCAGGATGAGGGCGCGGACCATCTTGATTCCACCTCCGGTCGAACCGGCAGACGAGGTCACACAGGCGAGAAACAGCAGCCAGGCCGGGGCGAAAATCGGCCAGGCCGAATAGTCCTGGCTGGAAAACCCAGCCGATGTCGCCACCGACACGGTATTGAAGAACGCGTGTCGAATCGCCTGCCCCGGGGTCTCATACACGCCGTGGACATGAAGCAGCACTGCAAGGCCCAATACGCTCAAGGCAATCAGCGCGATCATCGGGCCCGTCTCGATATCGCGCAGATAAATCCGGGCCGAGCGTTCGCGCAGCATCAGAAAGTGCGAGGCGAAATTGACCGCGCAGATCATCATGAACACCGCCATCACGATTTCGATGGCCACCGAATCGAAGGCACCGATACTGGCATCACGTGTCGAAAACCCCCCGTTTGAAACCGTGGAAAAAGCGTGACAGAGCGCATCGAAAACGTTCAT
>JBIKTA010000297.1:0-4296 GCA_044348315.1 Burkholderiaceae bacterium
CTGGGTCGGTTGCGCTGGGGCCGCGACCCGTGAGGGGATACCCCCTTTATCGAAGCCGCTGATCGTCTTTCTTCACGAGGGCTTGGGGTCGGTGTCGATGTGGCGAGATTTCCCGGACGAGGTCTGCGCAGCGACTGGGTGTGGGGGGCTCGTCTACTCGCGTCCGGGCTATGGGAGCTCTTCGACCCGAGCGGACGAGCGTCCCTGGGGTCGGGACTTCATGCACGTCGAGGCGTTGGTCGTTCTGCCCGCCCTGTTGCGCACCCTCGGCCTGGCGAGCCGCGAGCGACCCCTTGTTCTTTTCGGGCACAGCGATGGCGCGTCGATCGCGCTTATCCATGCCGCGCATCATTCCGGCTCGATTGCCGCACTCGTGGCAATGGCCCCGCACATCATGGTCGAGGAGGTCTGCCTCCGCGCGATCCGTGAGGCGGTCGCCGCCTTCCAGGAGGGGGGCCTGCGCAGCCGGCTGGCGCGCCACCACCACGACGTGGACGCCACGTTCTCGGGTTGGTCGGGTGCCTGGCTGGACCCAGCCTTTTCCGACTGGTCGATCGAGTCTGAGTTGGCCCGCATCGATTGCCCGGTGCTCGCGATCCAGGGGCTCGAAGATCGCTATGGCACACTGGAGCAGATCCGGGGGATCGCACGGCACGCAGCGCGCGTCCGTTTGGTGGAAATTGCCCAGTGCGGGCACTCGCCGCACCGGGATCAACCGCAGCGCGTCATCGACGAGGTGGCGGACTTCATCGACTCAGCTTGTGTTTCACATTGACCAGCCGGGCGCAGCCCCCAACCCAAGGAGACTCATCGCATGAAAACGACCCTGTTCACTGCCACGTTGAGCGCGACGCTCGCGCTCGGCGGGCTCACTTCCGCCGCTGCCCAGGCTCAGGCGACCGAAAGGCTCAAGGTGGGTCTCATGCTGCCTGCGACCGGCACCTTCGCCGCCCTCGGCACCGCCATCGAAAATGGCTTCAGGCTATACGTCCAGGAAAAGGGCGGAAAACTCGGCGGTCGCGAGGTCCAGTATTTCAAGGTCGACGATGAGTCCGACCCCGCCAAGGCCACCGACAACATGAACAAGCTGGTCAAGCGCGACCAGGTCGACGTGGTCATCGGGACCGTCCACACCGGTGTGGCGATGGCCATGGCACGGATTGCGCGCGAGACCGGCACCCTGCTGATTGTGCCCAACGCCGGTGCCGATGCGGTCACGGGCGCGATGTGCGCGCCCAACATCTTTCGCAGTTCGTTCTCAAACTGGCAGCCCGGCTTCGCGATGGGCGAGGTGATGGCCAAGAAGGGTTACAAACGCGTGGTCACCATCACCTGGAAATACGGCGCGGGTGATGAGTCTGTGCGTGGCTTCAAGGAGGCCTTCGGCAAGGGCGGCGGCAAGGTGCTGAAGGACCTCAGTCTGCCCTTCCCGAACGTCGAATTCCAGGCTCTGTTGACCGAGATCGCCGCGCTCAAGCCCGACGCGGTCTACACCTTTTTCGCAGGTGCCGGCGCGGTCAAGTTCGTCAAGGACTACGCCGCAGCGGGCCTGCGCAAGAGCATTCCGCTCTACGGCGCGGGCTTCATCACGGATGGCACGCTCGAGGCGCAGGGCGTCGATGCCGCGGGCATTCAGAGCGCGCTGCACTACGCCGACAGCTTGAATACGCCCCGAGACAATGCTTTCCGCAAGGCTTACGCAAATGCCTTCAAGCTCCAGCCCGACGTCTACGCCGTGCAGGGGTATGACGCTGCACAGATGCTCGAGGTCGGGCTCACAGCGGTCAAGGGCGACGTACGCAACAAGGCCGAGATTGCGGCAGCGTTGCGCAAGGCAACGATCGACAGCCCGCGCGGTTCGTTCACGATCTCGTCCTCGCACAATCCGGTTCAGGATTTCTATCTGCGCGAGGTGTCGGGCAAGGAGAACAAGTCGATCGGCATCGCCAGCAAGGCCCTGACCGATCCGGGCCGTGGCTGCAAGATGTAAACCCGGAGCGCCTTGCCGATGGATTTAGCCACCTTCCTGATTCAGTGTCTGAACGCACTGCAGTATGGCCTGCTGCTTTTTCTCGTGGCATCGGGCCTCACCCTGATCTTTGGAATCATGGGGGTGATCAATCTTGCGCACGGCAGCTTCTACATGATTGGCGCGTACATGGCGTTTGCCCTCGCGCCGATCGTGGCTGCGACCTTCGGGGGCGGCTTTTTCTCGACGCTGCTCGTGGGCACGCTCCTGGCGATTGCGCTCGGCTATTTTCTGGAGTGGGCGTTTTTCAGCTTTCTCTACGATCGCGAGCATCTCCAGCAGGTGCTCATGACCTATGGACTCATCCTCGTGTTCGAGGAGATCCGCAGCCTGCTCGTCGGCGATGACGTACACGGCGTGAAGGCGCCCGACTTTCTGTCTGGCTCGATTCCGCTGGGTGATGTGATGACCTATCCGGTCTACCGCCTGTTCATCTCGGCGGTCTGCGTCGCGCTGGCGCTGGGCATGTACTGGGTGTTCGCCCGCACCCGGCTGGGCATGATGATCCGCGCGGGCAGCACCAACCGGGAAATGGTCCAGTCGCTCGGCATCGACATCAAGTTTCTCTATCGCGTGGTCTTTGCCGCAGGGGTTGCGATTGCGGTGTTTGCAGGCATGATTGCCGCGCCGGTCTCCTCGGTCTATCCCGGGATGGGCGGACACGTGCTGATCATCTGCTTCGTGGTCGTGGTGATCGGGGGTATCGGTTCGATACGGGGGGCGCTCCTTGCAGCGCTTCTGATCGGCGTGGTCGACACCTTCGGCAAGGTGCTGGTGCCCGAGGCCGCCGGCGTACTGGTTTATGTGTTGATGGCGCTGATCCTGCTCTGGAAGCCGGACGGCCTGTTCAAGGCGGGGTGATCCATGCGCGTCGAACGACCGGCTCCAATGGCCTTCGTGATTGCCTCGTTCGCAGCGCTTGCGCTCTATCCGATGGTTGCGGGCAGTTACGGGCTCGATCTGGTGACCAAGATCATGATCTACGCGATCCTGGCCCTCAGCCTGGAGCTGCTGGTCGGGGGCGCCGGCCTGGTCTGTTTCGGGCAGGCCGCGTTTTTTGGCATTGGCGCGTATTCGGCGGTGCTGCTGTCGCCGGAGTACGAATCCGGCTCGCTGCTGCTGCTCTTGCCAGCAAGTGTGGGCCTGGCGGGGCTCTACGCTTGTGCGGTCGGAGCCCTGTCGCTTCGGACGCGCGGCGTGTATTTCATCATGGTCACGCTCGCGTTTGCACAGATGGCGTATTACGTGTTCCACGATACGCCGCTCGGGGGAGGGACCGACGGCATTTATCTGAATGCGCGGCCTGCTCTGGGCGAGGCTTTCGTGCTCGAGGGGGGCGGCTGGCTGTACGGATTCACGCTTGCGTCTCTGATCGGCGTCTTCGGTTTTCTGGCGGCGCTGTCGCAGTCCCGATTCGGGCGCGCGCTTGCCGGGATCCGTGTCAATGAGCAAAGGATGCGCGCGACCGGCTTCTCGACCTACCCCTATAAGCTCGCTGCCTTCACGATTTCGGGATCGATCGCCGGGCTCGCAGGGTTTCTGTTCGCAATCAAGGATGGGTTCGTCAACCCTGAGATGCTCAGTTGGCACCTCTCGGGGTCGCTTCTCATCATGGTCATTCTGGGCGGAATTGGGCACCTGCGCGGCGCACTGATTGGTGCGTTTGCGTATGCACTGTTGCAGGAATTCTTCAAATCCGAGGCGGTTTTTGGAGCCTTTGCGCGGCACTGGCATTTGGGGCTGGGGATCACCATCATCCTGTCGGTTGCGCTGCTCCCCAAAGGTCTCGTCGGTCTACCGACCCTGCTCAGGGAGCGGCTGGTCGGGCGCGTGAGCCGTCGGGCCGAGCCGGGAGCTACGCAGTGAGCACCGTACGGGCAGAAGGCGTGTTGCTGCGGGGCATCGACATCACCCGCCGCTGGGGCGGACTCGTCGCCGTCAACGAGGTCTGCATCGATCTGGAACTGGGGCGTGTTCACGCGGTGATCGGCACTAACGGGGCGGGCAAGTCGACCCTGATCAATATTCTTTCAGGCGAGATTCCGCCTTCCTCGGGTCGGGTCGAGTTGATGGGGCAGGACGTCACCCAGTGGCCCCAACCGCGTCGTGCGCGGGCGGGGCTTGGGCGCAGTTATCAGCGCAACACGATCTACCCGAGCTTCACCGTGCTCGAAAACTGTCGTCTGGCGGCCCAGGCGCGTTTCCAGCATCCCTGGCGCTGGTGGGTGTCCGCGGACCGCTGTCGTGACAGTCTGGCGAGTGCCCAT
>JBIKTA010000298.1:0-4295 GCA_044348315.1 Burkholderiaceae bacterium
CGAGATGTTCCGAGCGGCCCCTGAAGGCGTCTCGGTTCATTTCAATCGCATGGTGGCCAAAGGCGCAGTCGGCACCCTCGACAATCTCCAGCAGCGTGCTGCCAGTCAACTCGCGCATCTGGACCAGACGGTCGATCTGCTCGCGAGCGTCGAGCCCAACGTGATCGTGCTCGCGCACACGGCAACGAGTTACACCCTGGAGCGGGAGGGCGATGCGCAGTTGTCCGAGCGCATGCAGGCGCGAACCGGGATACCGTTCGTCACAGCGCTCGGCAGCGCCGCCGCGGCGCTGAAACAGCTGGGCGTGCGCCGGGTGGCGATCGGAACGCCGTATGACATGGCGCTCACGCTGCGCAGCAAAGCCGTGCTGGAGCAATACGGCTTTGTTGTGGTCAATGCACAGTGCCTGCCCGATGTGAAATGCATCTTTGACGAACCGCCCCGGCGAGTCTATGGGCTGATTCGTTCGGTGGATCGCACCGACGCCGACGCGGTCTTCATCAGCGGGGTGGGCCTGCCCACGCTCTCGGTGCTGGGGCAGGCCGAACTCGATCTCGGCAAGCCCGTGCTGAGCAGCGCCTGCGCCATGCTCTGGAACGCGCTGGGCACGGCGGGCATCGCCACACCGGTGCCAGGCTGCGGGCGCCTACTGGAAGACGCCCGCCACCGGCCACCTTCCGCATGGCGACCGGTAGGTCCTGCTGGGCTCACTCAGGCTTGATGCCCAAGCCCTTGAGCACGCCGGCCCAACGGGTACGGTCCTCATCCAGAAATGCCTGGAAAGCGCTCGCGCTCATCGGCGGATGGCTGTCGACGCCCAGCTTGCGCAATGCCGCGCGGGTGTCGGCGGACCCCGCGACCGCATTGACGTCGCGCTCAAGACGCGCGAGCACAGCCGCCGGCACGGCAGCCGGCACCACCAGGCCAAAGTAATTGGCGAAATTCATCGCCTCGTAGCCGAGTTCTTTCAGCGCAGGCACATCAGGCAGATCGAAGTAACGCGCATGCGTAGTCACCGCATACACCTTGACCTTGCCCGAGGCTGCCATCGTCCGCGCGCTACCGGCCGGCAGCATCTGGAAATCAGTGTGGCCGCCCAATACCGAGGTGATCGCCTGTGCCTGCCCCTGGAACGGCACGTGAAGCACATCCATGCCTGCCAGTCCCTTCAGGCTCTCCATCGCGATCTGTGAAGTGCTGCCCAGCCCGGCCGAGGCATACGTGAATTTGCCCGGCTGAGCCTTGACTGCGGCAATCGCTTCCTTGATGTCCCGAGCCGGGAAATCGGGCCGCGAGACCAGCGCAAACGGATTGATCGCAAAGGGCGCGATTGCCTTGAAGGCCTTCTGGGGATCGTAGGGCAGCTTGGCGCGCAGATTCGGCGCAATCGCATGCGTCTCGGCGCTCGCCAGCAGCAAGGTGTGACCATCAGCCGGCGCGCGTGCCACAGCATCGGCGCCGACCGTGCCGGCCGCCCCACCACGGTTCTCCACGACCACCGCGACGCCCATGCGCTCGGCGAGCGCCTGAGCCATGATCCGGCCCGCCTGATCGGTGATACCGCCCGGGGGCCAGGGCACGACCAGCTTGATCGGACGATCAGGGAAAGTCTGAGCAATCGCACTGCCGCTTGCGACCGTGCCAGCGAGTAGCGCCAGTGCCAACGAGGCGACGCGACGCCTCCGCTGAGCGGACTGCGGATCGTTGCTGCGGTTATGCGGGATGACTCTCGTCATGGGGGTCTCCGGTTTGGTTGAAATCGCCGAGATTGTCACACGGGAACCCCGCCTGAACCAGCCCAACCGACGCAGTCGAACACAGCAGGCAACCAGAGGTTAAACTCCCGGACACCCATGTACCCCGCGATCACCGACCCCATCCTCGACGCACTCATCGCCCGGGCCCAGACCGACCCGCGCATCGATGTGCTGTGGCTGTACGGCTCACGCGCAAAGGGCAGCGCCGAGCCGCACAGCGACTATGACCTCGCCGTGGCCTTCAATACCTTTCCCAGCGACGCTTGGGAGAAGCGCCTGCAGCCTGAAAGACTGGCCTTTGAATGGAGCGATGCCCTCGGACTCGAAGGTGGAAAGCTCTCAGTGGTTGACATCAATCACATCCCTTTGCCGCTGGCCTACGCAATCGTCCAAAGCGGGCGGGTCCTGCAGGCCTCCAACAGACTTCGCCTCGCGCGCGAGGAAAACCGGATCACCTCTATGTGGGAACTGGACCATGTCTATCACCGGCGGCACTTTGGATGAGGCCTACCGCGACGCGATGCTCGAGCACCTCGCACAACTCGAGGAAGAACTGCGCGAAATCGAGCACGCCCTGAAATCTCGGCCCTTCAGCGCCCTGATTTACCGGGCGACCGAACGTACGATTCAGTTGCTGATCGAAGCCTGTATCGGGATCGCCAAGCAGGTGCTCAAATCAAAGGGAGTGCAGGTACCCAGTGACGCCCGACAGGCACTCGTCAAGCTACGCAGCCTCGGTCTGGACCCCACCGCAGCAGACTGGAATCGCATCATCGGCATGCGCAACGCGTTGGTGCATGATTACCTGAACGTCGAGTCCGAGCGCGTCGCGGAGGTCATCACGGGCGGCCACTACGAGGTTTTGATGGCGTTCGCGCGGCATCACCTGCAGGGCGGCGACGACCGGGATTGACCGCGGGGCCCGGCGCGGTCTTCCGAATCAGAACGCATCGCCCGGCACGCGGACCCAGCCTTCCATCAGCACGCGCGCGCTGCGACTCATGATGGCCTTGCTCACCACCCAGTCGCTACCCTGCTGCGTCGCCTCAGCGCCCACGCGCAGCGTCCCCGAAGGATGACCAAATCGAACCGCCTGACGCGGCCCACCGCCTGCAGCAAGATTGACCAGCGTGCCCGGAATGGCGGCCGCCGTGCCGATCGCGACAGCAGCTGTACCCATCATCGCGTGGTGCAACTTGCCCATCGAGAGCGCGCGAACCAGCAGGTCGATCGCTGATGCATCGACCGCCTTGCCGCTCGATGCCGTGTACGACTTGGGCGGTGCGACAAAAGCGACCTTGGGCGTGTGCTGGCGCGTGGGCGCATCCGCCACGTCCTTGATCAAGCCCATGCGGACCGCGCCGTGCGCGCGAATCGTTTCGAACATCGACAAGAGACCCGCATTGCCGTTGACCGCATCCTGGAGCTCGGTACCGGTCAATCCAAGCGCATCAGCATTGATGAAAATCGTCGGGATCCCGGCGTTGATCAAGGTTGCCTTGAGCGTACCCACGCCCGGCACGACCAAGTCGTCGACCAGATTGCCGGTCGGGAACATCGCGCCCCCCGACCCCTCCTCTTCGGCCGCCGGGTCCATGAACTCGATCTGGATCTCGGCCGCCGGAAAGGTCACGCCGTCCAACTCGAAATCGCCGGTTTCCTGCACCTGCCCGTTGGTGATCGGCACGTGGGCAATGATGGTCTTGCCGATATTGGTCTGCCAGATCCGGATCACGGCGATGCCGTCGCGCGGCACCCGCTGCGGATCGATCAGCCCGTTGCTGATCGCAAAAGGTCCGACTGCGGCGGTCAGATTGCCGCAGTTGCCACTCCAGTCGACAAAGGCTGATTCGATCGCCATTTGACCGAACAGATAATCGACATCGTGGTCTGGCCGGGAGCTGCGCGAGATGATGACGGTCTTGCTGGTGCTGGAGGTCGCGCCCCCCATGCCATCGGTCTGCTTGGCATAGGGATCGGGGCTGCCGATCACCCGCATCAGGAAACGGTCGCGGGCAACTCCCGGGACTTGGGCGGGAATGGGCAAGTCCTGCAGGCGAAAGAACACGCCCTTGCTGGTGCCACCGCGCATGTAGGTGGCAGGAACGCGGATCTGAGGCACGCGGGGCATGGAGTGTCCTAACGATGTAAGAGGGATGTCGAAACCTGAATCAAGCGGCCTTGCTGGCCTCGAGAAAATCCTGCGCAAAGCGCTGCAGCACCCCGCCGGCATCATAGATGGACACTTCCTCGGCGGTATCGAGTCGGCAGGTCACAGGCACCTCGACGACCTCGCCACTGCTTCGGTGGATGCGAAGCAGGAGCGTCGCACGCGGCGTCCGATCGCCGATCACATCAAAGGCCTCGGTGCCATCGATACCCAGTGTGAGTCGGGTGGTGCCGGGCTTGAACTCGAGCGGCAAGACGCCCATGCCAATCAGATTGGTACGGTGAATCCGCTCGAAGCCTTCGGCCACGATCGCCTCGACGCCCGCCAGACGCACCCCCTTGGCCGCCCAGTCGCTTGAGGAACCCTGA
>JBIKTA010000299.1:0-4294 GCA_044348315.1 Burkholderiaceae bacterium
AACCATTTCACCCGACCATTCCGAAGCATGCCCTGAACCTCGCGCGCACGGCTCATGGGCGTGATCAGCGTCGAAATCGCGCCAATCCGAACCAGTGCGAGGTGGAGCAGCGCGAACTCGATGCAGTTGGGCAGCTGAAGTGCGACGGAGTCACCGCGAGCCACGCCGAGCGCCATCAGCGCGCGGGCGATTTGATCGCTTTCGGCAAGCACGCCCGCAAACGTGATGGTGCGTTGCTGATCAATGTAGGCGAGCTGATCAGGTCGGACGGCCGCGTGGTGATTCAGATCGTCGATGATCAGTCGATCACGCCAATAGCCGTCCTCCCGCCAGAGGTCGGCCTCGGGCGGGAGCGGAGCCTCTATCACATCGTCGTGCCGGTGGAGCGAACGACCGGCGCCCATTTGGCGATTTCGCTGCGAATGAATTCGCCCGCGCGCCTGGGGTCCGCGCCCGACTCGGCGGTCATGCCCAGCGCCTGCAACTCGGCTTGAAAGCCCGATGATTTGAGTGCCCGGTCGGTGGCTTCGGCCAGGCGCGCGATGATGTCGGCCGGGGTGCCGGCCGGAGCGAGAAAGAGCCCTGACGTCGAGGTGTTCATGCCGGCCACGCCCTGCTCGATCGCGGTCGGAATGTCCGGTGCGGCGGGCGAGCGGGTCGGACCGCAGCAGGCGACTACGCGCAGGGCGCCTGATCGATGGTAGGGCACTGTGCTGCTGAAGGTGTCGCTCAGGATCGGAACATGGCCGCCGACCACGTCTTGCAGCGCAGGCGCTCCGCCCTTGTAGGGGACGTGATCGGCCTTGAGTCCGCCGGCGAGCGACTTCAGGAGCTCGAGGGATAGATGCGCAATGCCGCCGTTGCCGGCTGATGCATAGGTGTAGCGGCCCGGGTTGTTGCGGATCAGATCGAGCAGTTCCTTGAGATTGTTCGCGGGCACCTTTGGGTTGACAGCGATACCCATTGGCTGAATGCCCAGCAATGCGATCGGCTCGAAGTCCTTCACCGCGTCGTAGGCCGGCTTGACCATCGAAGTGGGGTTGATCGCATGGGTGCCGGTGGTGCCCAGAAGCAGGGTGTAGCCATCGGGCGCCGATTTCGCGACGAACGCGCAACCGATCGCACCGGCTGAGCCGGCGCGATTTTCGACGACCACCGACTGCCCGAGCGTGTCACTCAGTCGCACTGCGAGCTTGCGGCCGAGCACGTCGGTGGAGCCGCCAGCAGCGAAGGGGATGACCAGCTTGATGAAGCGGTTCGGATAGGTGGAGGCCCGGGCGAAGGGGTGGATCGCGGCCGTAGCCGCCACGGCGGACTGAAGAATCGCTCTACGTTTCATGATGGTGAGGTCTCCCTGATTGAATGAAATCCGACTTTATGTGGCATTCTGGATTTCTATGGAAGGTACGTCGCAACCGGCTCTTGCGTCAAGAAAAACCACCGCTGAATGAGCGAGCGTTCAGTCAGATGGCGCTCGCCTCTTCTGCGCAACGAAGACCATTGCAAGGATTGGGCGGCCACGCTATTGTTGCAGCGCACCACGTCGCGCTTGATGGGGAGGGTCAGGGTGATTTCCCCTGCCGCGGGTCGAATGTCTTGGGAGCTTCCTCATGCGTGCCATCCGGTCTCTGCCGGTTGCCAATCGTTCTGAAATCGCCATTCGCCATGGCCGCGTTCAGGCGTATTGCAGCGCGGCCGGGTTCGGTTTGCGTTTGGATGGCGGTACTGCCTACACCGGCGCGGTGATCACGCCCTACTACGATTCCCTGCTGGTCAAGATGACAGCCTGGGCACCGAGTGTACACAAGGCGATTCGCCGCATGGACCGGGGCCTGCGTCAGTTTCGTATCGGGGGGTGGCCACCGATCCGCAGTTCGTCGAGAACGTGATCAACCACACGAGCTTTGGTGCCGCCACGGTCACGACCCGCTTCATCGAATCGACGCCCGAGCGATTCAATTTTGGACTCCAGACGATCGTGCCACCAAGTTCCTCGATTGCATCGGGGAAGTCACCGTCAATGGGCATCCGGATCTCAAGGGCCGCGAGAAGCCTGATCTGAGTCGTCATCGCATTGCAGTGCCCCGAGCCGCGATCTATCCGAAATGGCTCCGGGTGACTGCTGCCAGCCGTGCGCTTGCAGCGACGAGTACCGGAACGAATGCGTGACCCGTGTAGAGGGCATCGCTCAGGATCTGCCGGTCTTCGATGTATTCGTGCACCATTAGATTGCGGAGCCGCCGCGCGGCCATCCAGGCGTCGGCGGAATCGATCCAACCGAATTTTTCAGCCCGGTCGAGATTGTCGATCGCAGGTCCTCGGGGCTCGCCCAGGGCGTCCAGCAGGGTCGGGAGCAACTTGTCGCCCAGGGTGTCCTGAAGTCGTCCGAATCGTCCGACAAAGGCATCCATCCGCTCGGCAAGCAGCGGCTCGATTTCATCGGTGGCCAGCGCAGTGGGCGATTGCTGCAATTGCGCAAAGAGTCGCTCGTCCGTCTGGAGCAAGTGTCTGGCCTCCTTCTCCGCGACCCGACAGAGAAACTTGAGGCGAGTGCTCACCGAATCCGGCAGGGTCATAGCAGGACTCCGTTTTCCCGGGCGATCTGGAAGATCGCTTGCCGTTTCAGATTGGGCGCATCGATGATCACATCGACCCGGCGCCCGTGCATGCCGCGGCTGATCCGGACTGCGATCTGCGCGCTGGAGAGCGCAGGATGGTCAACAGGGTGGTCAATCTCGACGAGGAGGTCGATATCGCCCCCGCGCGCGGTGTCGTCGACGCGCGAGCCAAACAGCGTGACCCGCGCGCGCACGCCGAGCACGCCATGCACGACGTTGCGGATGAGGCAGATCTGGTCTTCGGTCAGGCGCATTCCCGAATTCTGGCACGAAGCCTCGACCATGCCGACATCCGCTCAGGGTCGGATCAACTGGATCGTGAAGGGCTCGGGGCTGGCATTGTCGACGGTCACGCGGACGGCGCGCACATCGCTCGCCCCCGGGACCTGGAGCCGCCTCAAGTTCCTGACGGGATCGCGGCCGATCCGGAAGGGCTCGTCATATTGCAGGATATGGCTGTCACCGTGAATCAGCAGGACGGGCCGACCGAATTCGCGGGCGAGCGGCAGCAGGGTGTCGCCAATCGATGCCTTGAAGCCGGACGCAGAGTTGAACGGGTTCGAGGGGTTCGATCCCACCAGTACATCGGCCTGGATTGCCAGCACGAGGCTCTTGGCCGATCGCTCCCGGGCGATCCGGAACGCATCTCTGATCCACTCGATATTGGCGCGATCGCGTTCAAAGAACTCAGCGGCAGCCTTCGGATCGCGGATTTCAAAATTGTTGTTACTGCCAACGATATGCGCAGTCACGAAGACCGTGTCACCGTGGGTCCACCGCTGATTCTCGATGTAGAGTCCATGCAGGGGCATCGCCGTACGTTGACTCTCGATCGGCATTGAGCGTCCGCCCAGCGACCGGTCTGGAAAGAAAAATTGCTCGCGCAGTCGCGCGAGGCGTTCCAGGGGGTCATAGCTGCCGTTGTTCTTGCGATGACAATCGGTCCATTCGTTGTCGCCGGGGGTGTAGACCACCGGATGCTCGAAGAGATCGAAATGCCTTCGCTGGCGGGCAAAGTCTTCGTTTGAGCACAGAGTGGATCCGGATTTGATGTCGCCCGCATGGATGCTGAAGACCGGTGTCTGTCGGTTGATTGCTTCGATCAGTGCGCGATAGGTTTTGCCAGCCGTCTCGTCCGGACCGTAAGGCAGGTCGCCCAGTGCGACGAAGCTGAAGGGACTGGCGAGGGCCTGGGCGGTGACGACCAGACCGCCTGCGAGCAGGGCTCGAATACTGGACTTGATGCGAAGCATGTGCTGATCTCCTTTTGAGGATCAACACGATGCCGGGCTCACTTTAAGACGCGATGACAGTGGGCACCGGCCCCGGGGGCTGTGCGAGTTGCTCAGTCGACGATGAAGAGACGGGCACCGATGGCGGTGGACGAACGATGCGGCTCGGCTCCATCTGCGACCTGGTAGCTCACTCCGGGCGTCAGCACGACGCTGCGGCCGTCGGCGAGTTCAGTGTGAAGCTCGCCTGACAGGCAAAGCAGGATGTGCCCTTTCTCGCACCAGTGGTCCGCCAGATACCCGGGCGAATACTCGACCATTCTCACCCGGATGGCGCCAAACTGGCGGGTTCGCCAGACAGCGACGCCGGTTTCCCCCGCGTGCTCCGTCCGATCGACTTTCGACCAGTCGGTGGTTCCGAACGGAATATTCTCGATTTTCATG
>JBIKTA010000300.1:0-4291 GCA_044348315.1 Burkholderiaceae bacterium
ACGGTGTCCGACTGGACGCCGAGGGCATTGCCGTCAACGTCCAGGAGGGGGTCGAGCCCGGAAGCTTCGTCGTCGGCTTCGGCGGTGCGCGCGACGGGCACACCATCGGCGGTGTCGAGGTCGGTTACACCCCGCTCGCCGAGGGCGAAGCAGCGCCTGAGGCGCCCGCCGAGGAAGAGGCTCCGGCCAAGGCGGCCGTGGGTGTCGGTGGCGCTGTCGCATTGAACGACATCCGCTCGCATGCGAAGGCGTACATCCGCTATGCGACCATCGAGGCGGGTTCGGTCAGTGTGACCGCGACCGAAGAGGCGCGCATCACGGCCGAGCTCGATGTCACCGCCGAGGCAACGGGCGGCTCGGCACCGGGCGTGGCCGTGGGCGGCATCATTGCGACCAACCTGATCCAGAGTCGGGCCGATGCCTTCATCACGCACAGCACGGTGACCACCACCGAGGGTGACGTCACGGTTGAGGGCTCCAATACCGCGCACATCGACGCGAGCAATATCAGCGCGATGAGCTCCGACGGCAAGGCGATTGGCGTCACGCTCGCGTTCAACACGGTGGGCTGGCAGGCGCAGAACGTGCTGTTCTCGGCGATCGACGCCTTGATCGGCACCAGCATCGGTGAGGCCAACCCGTCCGAGGTGATGGCCTACATCGATGAGTCGGACATCGATGCGGCCGGGGCGATTGCCGTCCATGCGGCCAACGATGCGATGATCCGGGCCCAGGTCGCCAACGAGACCAGTTCGGCGCTGGCACCGCCCGAGCCGCCGGCAGCGGATGCGGCCGGAGCGGCGACGGGGGATGTGGCGGGCGGGGCCGGTACGGGCGGCGGGGCGGGCGGCACGGGTGCCGCGGGCGGGGGGGCCGGGGGCGCCAGCCCGAAGGAAACCTCCGCAGGCTTTGTGCTGGCGAGCAACATGGTCAATGGCGGCGCGCAGGCCTTCATCCGCGGCGACCAGCGTGACATCACCGCCCAAGGCGGCGGCGTGTCGACCGAGGCCGTCGACGAGGCCCGGATCTTTTCGAACGTCACGCTGTCGGCGACCACCGGCGAGGAGAGCGAGCTCGCCCTCGCGAGCCGTGCGATCGTGAACCTTTTCGGGCTGACCTATAGCGATCGCTCGGGTATCCAGGAACTCAAGTTCGGCGACCGCGTCCGCATTGGCGGACACGCCTACACCCAGTTCGACCGGCCCGAAGTGATCGAGAACGGCGAGCGCGTGCTGATGCAGTCGGGTGCGGGCGGTGCCGAAGCGGGCGCGCTCTACGAGTACGTCGGCGAAGAGCCGATGGAAGACGTGCGCTTCGAAAAGCAGGACTTCACCGACGATTCGCTCTGGGAAAAAGTTGAGGGCGACCCTGCGCTTGTCTACATATTCAAGGGAACCTCGAACGGTCAGCCGGTCGATCTGGCGCTGGAGGACTACACCGATACCAGCCGCTGGCTCGCGCTCGATCTCGACACCATCGTCGAATACGCAGCCGCGGGCGCCGACGCGCTTTCGGGCGGCACGGGTGCAGGCACGGGCATCGGGGGCCTGGTGGTGCGCAATGATGTGCGCAGCGACGTCAAGTCCTACCTCGAGGGCCTGACGATCACGGCGGCGGGCGACGTCTCCATCGTGGCCGAGAAGACGGCATCGATCGTCTCCACCAACGAGAGCACGGTCAAGGTCGGCGGCACGGGCGCCAACGTCATGATCGCCACCAACACGGTGCTCGGGGACGCGCTCGCCTGGGCGAAGGACAGCACGATCACGGCGCTGGTCGAAGCCGAGGACGACGAAGCCGAGGGGGACGAAGCCGAGGGGGACGAAGCCGAGGGGGACTCGGCGGGAGATGACTCGGCGGGAGATGAAGCTACCGAAGAGCAGACGACTGAGGACGAGGCCGAGGGCGCCGACGGCACGGGCGGGGGCTCCGAAGCGCCGGACGCGGGCATTGACGACCCGGATGGCGACGAGTCAGGCGAAGCCGAAGAGGCCGAAGCCGCCCAGCTCGAGGCCGAGGCTGAAACCGACACCGAGCCCGACGCGCTGTTCGAGGAAGCCGACGAAGGCGAGGCCGAAGAGGACGAGGCCGAAGACGAAGGCCCCGATGGCAGTCTGGTCGTTCGCGCCGCAAACGATTCCTCGATCGTGGCCAGCACCTCGAGCAAGGTGCAGGCCAAGACTTCGGTCGGCGTGGTGCTGGCGTTCAACACGATCGGCTATGCGCCGCAGAACCTGCTTGCGAATATCGCTGACAGTGTGCTGGGTACCAGTTTTGGCGATCAGCGTCGTGCGGCGACCCGCGCCTGGACCGACAAGACCGCATTCGATGTCTCGGGGGGCGTCGAGGTCAGCGCGAAGTGGGACGGTGCGATCGAGGCGGTCGTGGAAAACTCAGCGCTCGCGCTGGTGGTCGACCGGCCCGCGGCGGGCGGTGGCGCGTCTGGCGGCAGTGCAGGCAGCGGCAGTACAGGCGGCGGATCGGGGGGCGCCGCCAGTCAGGCGAGCGCGATCACGGTTGCACCGGTGATCGCGATGAACAAGATCGCGGCCGACACCGAGGCTGTGATCGATCGCGCGCGTGATTCGGTTGCGGCGGGCGACGTCGTGGTCGAGGCGGTGTCGAGCACGGCGATCAATGCCGAGGTGTCGGCCAGCGCCATCAGCGTCGCCGCCAGCACCCAGGGGGGCTCGAAGGCGATCTCGGTAGGCCTCAGCCTCTCGCGCAACGATATCGACAGTGATGTGACCGCGGCAATCCGGGCGGGCGAGACCGTCACGCAGGCGACGCGGCCCACCGTCGAATCGACCGCAGGCGAGATCCGCATCGGCGCCTGGCGAAACGCGTCGATCACCGCCAACGGTACGGCGACGGCGGTTGCGATTGCCGCAAGTCCCAAGGGTGGCCCGGCGGTGGCGGGCGGCGGCACGCTCGCCTTCAACCGCATCAGCGGTGGCACCGATGCCTACGCGCAGCAGGTTGTGCTCACTGCAGAAGGCGAAGACGACGGCCCGGGCGATGTGACCGTGCGCGCGCAGGACGGCGCATCGATCAACGCCTACCTGCGGTCGGTCGCCGCGGCGGTCAGCATCGGCGGCCAGCCCGTCAAGGCGGTGGCGCTTGGCGTGTCAGTCGCCCGCAACATCATCGGGCAGGAAGCGGTTGCGATCGATCTCACCGGCGTGCTCAAGGCCTCCGACTACGCGGGGGCCGATGGCCAGACCAAGCTCACCGAGCTGAAGAAAGGCCAGCGGGTCCTGAACGACACGGCGCTGCTGGGCAAGGAGGTCTACGAATACGTTGGGGATACCGCCACCAGCAAGGACGGCATTCTGCTGCATGTCCAGAACTACGGCGATGAGAACCTCTGGAAGCTGATCAGCTATGCACCGACCGTCGCGGCCACGCGCGCACGGCTCGATCGTGCCGACGTTCAGGCCGCAGGGGACCTTCGCCTGCGCGCAGCCTCGCGCACCGAGATCGATGCCACGGTTTTGGCCGGTGCGGCTGCAGTAGCCGCGAGTTCGCAAGGCTCCAAATCGCTCGCCGCAGCCGGGGTCTATGCCGAGAACCGGATCTATTCGAGTACCGAGGCGCTGATCGCTGCGCCCAAGGCCACGCCGGCCGTGATCGATGCGGCCGGCGTCTCGGTCGTCTCCGAAAGCCGCGCCTCGATCGATGCGATCGCGGGTGCTGCCGCGCTCGCCGCATCGCTCGCCGGTGGCGGCAGCGGCCTCGCGGTGTCGATCGGGCTCTCGCTCGCCTTCAACAGCATCGAAGCCGACGTGCTCGCCAACGTGCGCGGCGCCACGATCACCACGACCGAAGGTGCGCTCGAATTGCGCGCGCGTTCCTCGGGCATCGAGGTGCTCCCGCCCCTGGACTGGGCCGACTTCGAGGCGGCCGACATCACAGCAGAGGCGCTCGACGCGGCGGCCAACGCCGGCAAGGCCACGAGTTTCGTGTCCAGCGAAGATCAGACTTGGGATTACCTGCCCGGCGACGGTCCTACGGTGGTCAATGAGGGCGACCTGTTCCGGGCGGCTGATGGCGAAATATGGGCCTACACGGGCGCCGACGGCGAGGAGATCGACTTCACCGATGAATTCGATCCTGACGGGCTCGACGACTGGAAGCTCGAGGACACCGATCGCTACACCGTCAAGAGCGGCTACACGGTTCGGGTCGACCCCCTGCACGAGTATGGCGGCGAGGCGGGCCGGGTCTATCGGTTCATCGGCGGCGAGGTCGATTTCACGACGGCTGACGGCGAGGTCGAGGTCGAGAAGGA
>JBIKTA010000301.1:0-4258 GCA_044348315.1 Burkholderiaceae bacterium
GCCTCGTCCATCCCCAAGGGTTGGGCAAGCAAGTCCGAAACGCGGTGGGTGATCCGCACCTGATCGCCCGGCTGGCGGGCCCAGCTGATCTGCACGGGTGAACCCAGCCGATCGGCCGTGAGTTTCTGGACGGCGTCAAACCCCCCGTCGGAGCTGAACGATGCACAGCCGCCAAGTGTGAAGAGAACGAGCACGAGGCCGGCGATCGGGGCGCGGCGGCCCCGGGCAGGTGGGGGGCCGTTTCCAAATCGTTGATGCTGCATGATTGGCGCTCCTCAGTGTTTTCCGTGGCCGCCAGGGGCCCCAGCCGAGCCCCCACCCGATGAGGGCGAGGCAGGCGCATCGCCAGGCTGCAAGGCTTCGCGAGCATAGGCGCGCCAGCCACCGATCCTGTTGACCGTCTCGTTCGCCTCCCGCCACGAGGTCGGCTGATCCTCACCCAATTTACGGTAGTTGGCGAGCGGAGACTGGTAGGTCGTTTGCGGCACACGCGCCAGGGGATCGAGCGGATCGGCCGCGGCGGGAGAAGGTTGGTTGCTAGTTTGCGCGTGGACCGAGAAAGACCACAGCAAAGGGATGGCGACAAGCAGGCAGCGAAGCCACCTGATCCGTGAGATCACAAGCATGGATACCTCGCAGAGATCGAGCTGGGGAGATTGCGTTGCGGTGGAACATGCCCCCTCGGCCAGGACGACTCCGGCAGAGGTCTGTGAACGTGCGCGGTGGGGCTCGCCGCGTCAGGCGGCGAAATCTCGAGGTGGGCGTTCAAGCCCGTCGGGCAAATGAGAGGTGGTGGTTGAATCAGGCGATGACCCGATCCAGCGCTCCGGCTCAAGGCCGCCCTGGGCTGCCCACTCCACCGGGGTCGCCAGCATCAGAGAACAGATTGCGCAAGCACTGCAGCTCGGCTCAGACCCCTCCGCAGGCTCGGCCAGCGAAGCAGCTCGATCTGCCTGAGCCTCAGCTGGGCTGAGCGTGTGCGCGTGGCCGTGCGCGTGCGCGAAGGCGCAGGGTGGATCGACTTGCAAAGTGCGCTCGTGAGTCGCTTCGCAAAAAACCATCAAGGCAGCCGCCATGCTCTGCACAGGCACGGCCAGCAACGTCAGCCAGACGACAAGGAAACTGAAACTTCGACGCATGAAGCGATCTTAGAAGATTGAATGATCCTGGCAAGTCGAATCCACGCCGCCAGTCTGGTCAGGGAGGTTGCTCACCGCGCGCTCATCTTCCCCTCAACCTCTGGCTCTTGCGCGTACGCTCGAAGAAATCATCCGGCTTGCGGCGCACCCAGGCCAGAAACCGCATCATTTCCGGATGCTGTCGCAGCGCGTCGACTTCGCGGTAGTCCCGCTCGAGTTCGACCTCGGTCAAGAGCGCATGCACCTGCCGATGGCAGATCCGATGCAGGCAGACGGTCTGTAAGCCGCCACGCGATCGGGGCACCAGATGATGGGCATCCTGCTGCTTGGGCGGAATCGGGCGATCGCACAACGGACAGACCGGAAGCCCATCGCCTCTGGGCTCGGGCGCCTGGGCGGCCGCCTTCTTACGCTTGATGCGTCCCTGCACTGCCTGACCCGCGTCGCCGCCAGAGCGGGCGAACCCTGAGAAACCCGGAATACCCCAACTCCAGCACGGGCAACACGCCCGGCAAACGCGCAACCCGGGCCAGCCAGCGCCACCGCGGAAGCGCCGCCCAGATCGCCACAAAGGCTGCAGCGCCCTGGACGAGCGCACCATCCGCGCGCCGCGCATGGAGCCGAGCCAGAGCCTCCCGCCGCTCCAGACCCAGGCCGAGTTCAGCCGCCTCGCAGCCGTGGGCATCCACCCAACGAATCGAGTCACCGCCAGGCGCGCGCTGATAGGCCGCAATTTCGGCGCGACACAGCGGACACCCCCCGTCGTAGTAGACGCAGGGCTGCCCGTCGAGCCCGGACGCAATCGAGGGGTGAGCCAATGCGCTGCGGACCGGCGAAGCGGTGTCGGGCGGGATTGATTTCATAGGTGGAATTCTCTGCCACACAGGCCGCGGGCAATAGGGCCGACATCCTTCTGAGCAAGGTCTTTACCAGTAGCATCGCCCCCCGCTCAGGCACTATCATAGGCGTTCTCGCCTGACGAACTCTGAGTCTGACAATCAACCATTTTCGATTTGACCATGACCCTGATTGCTCGATTGTTTGCCCTGGGCCTCTTCGCCCTGTTGAGTCTCACGGCCGCAGCCGGGGGGATGATTCATCAGAATGATGTCGCCCGTTATCTGGCTGGGCTCGCACCCTTGCCTCAGTCTGGAGCGGCAGCCCTCACCCATGAGCCGGCCTGGGTGACGCACGCCGAGCAGCTGGGCGCGGCATGGGCCAACCTGGAACGCACGCAGCTCGAGCCGGTTCGAACCTGGTCGGCGGCCCATCTTCGTCCTCCGAGCGAGACGCTGCTCTATATGTTCAGCGGCCCCGACTATCTCTACGCCCGCAACTTTTTCCCGGATGCCCGCACCTATGTGCTGGCCGGCTTGGAGCCCGGCGGTCGGATCATCAATCTGAATCGACTCACCGCCGAGGAGCGCCAAGTCGGGCTCGAGCGCATGCGGGAGTCGCTCAAGACCATTTTCGATGCGAGCTTCTTCGTAACCGCCGACATGCTGAAGGACCTGCAGGGTCATGCCTTTTCCGGTGTGCTGCCACTGCTCTACCTGTTCCTCGCACGGTCCGGCATGGAAATCACCGACGTCCGGCATGTCGGTCTCGCCGAGGACGGCAGCCTCTTCGTTCGCCCCGCACCCGCGCGGGTGCGGCCCAACGGGATCGAGATCCTGTTCAGGGATCCGGCTCGAGGAGCGGAACGCAGGCTGATCTACTTCAGTATCGACATTTCGAATGCGGGTCTGGCGGACGGCGCGTTCCTGAGATTCATCGAGGGTCTCGGCCCGGCCGACGCCTTTTTCAAGAGCGCATCGTATTTGCCTCACGAGGAAAACTTCTCACGCATCCGCAACGCCGTCCTGTCGAGGAGCGTGCGCATCCTGCAGGACGATACCGGTGTCCCGCTCGATGGTTTTGACCGCTCGGTCTGGGACGTTAGGCCCTTCGGCACCTACACCCGACCCATCAAGATGTTCGATTACATGTTCCAGCCTTCGCTCGCCCGGCTGTTCGAGCGGGGCTCGCCCGCGCCGATCAATTTCCGGCTCGGGTATGGCTACGGCATCGACACCACGGGCATCCTGCTCGCCAATCGACGCTGAGCCGCTGACAGGCCCCCACGCTCCGGTCGGGATAAGCCGCTACTTTTGTTCGGCTTGTTACACTCAATCGCAAGTTCAGGCTGCTTGACAGCCTGATTCCCTTCATCCCGATCAAGGAAACCCCGATGAAGACCTCATCCGTAGTTGCGCTATGCACGCTGGCCGCTGGCCTGTTCGCTGCAACAGCCGCCAGCGCTCAGGCCCCGACTTTGCGCGTGATGGGCATGCCCGCCTCGACCGGCAAGATCGCCAAGGAAATCGAAAAACCCTTCTTTGACAACCTCGAGCAGCGCGTCGGATTTCCGATCCGGGCCAACTACGCCCATCTGGAGTCCACGGGCGTCAAGGAGTTCGACCAGCTGCGCGTGCTGCGCTCGGGCCTCTTCGAGATCGTGGCACTGCGCCTGGGTCAGGTCTCCCGCGACGAGCCGACCATCCTCGGGATGGACCTCGTCGGCCTGAACACCGATTACAAAGTGGCACGAACGGTGGTCGACGCCTACAAGCCCGTGCTCGACAACCGCCTTCAGAAACAGTTCAACGCGAAGCTCCTCGGCGTCTGGCCCTTCGGCCCGCAAATGATCTTCTGCAAGCCCGCGATCAGCGGCTTGGCGGACCTGAAAGGCAAGAAGATCCGCATCCTGGACGGCGTCATGGCCAAGTTCATGGAAAAGGTGGGCGCGACCCCGGTCACGATGGCCTTCGGCGAGGTCGCGCAAGGCCTCAAGCTCGGGACCATCGACTGCGCCGTGACGGGTCCAAGCTCGGCCAACTCGGCTGGGTGGCCCGAAAGCGCCACCCACGCCTACCCACTCGGTCTGCAGGTTGCAGTGCAGGGCTATGCGATCAATCTGGCAGCCTGGAACAAGCTTTCGTCCGACCAGCAGGTCAGGATGGTGAAGGCGTTCGACCAACTCGAGAAAGACGCCTGGAAAACCTCCGAGGAGCTTTGGACGGACGGTCTGCGCTGCAATGTCGGCCAAACACCGTGCACCACCGGGCGCCCATATTCGA
>JBIKTA010000302.1:0-4253 GCA_044348315.1 Burkholderiaceae bacterium
CCACGGGCGCACCGACTACAAGGATGCCGAGCCGGTCCACGAGCGCAGGCATCTGTTGCGGATGTGGCTGTCGGTCGCCGAGTGGCCAGCCATGCCCGATGAGCAGATCTTTCACACCGCCGAGGACCATCGTCTCTGGGCGCGCAATCGGGTGGCCTACTCAGAGTTCCCTTCCGAGCACGATGCGCGCCTGGAGACGCTTCGCAAGGAAGGCTCGGCGATGGTCGATTGAGCGTTGCTGCGCGCGGTGTCAGGGCGCTTGCCAACGCTCGGCGCTCAGATCGATACTGAACTCAATGGGGGGCGGTTGTCCACGATGTGTTCCTGCAAGGGCGCGGCTCGTCTCGACTGCCTAACGTTAGGTGGTCGAGCGTAACGGGCCGATCGCGCTCAGTCCAGCGATGTCGCGGCCTCGCGCCACGCGAAGAGTGGGCGGCCGTCGCGCACATGGCTGTCCTCGCCGCCGTAGACGAGTCGTGTGGGTCGGGCCTCGCCCTGTGCGAGGTCGTTCCAGCGGTGGGCCGCTCGCAGCCAGTCGGGCACGACGCTTGCTCCCGATTTGATCTCGAGGCCCTGGAGCCCATCGGGCGTCTCGATCAGGATGTCGATCTCTTGTCCAACGTGGTCGCGCCAAAAGTGGAGTTCGGCTGGCTGGCCCGCATTGAAGCGTCGTTTGATCAACTCGGAAACCACCCAGGTTTCAAACGGCGCACCCCGCAGGGGATGGGTACTCAGGGTCTGTGCATCGCGGATACCCATCAGCCAGGCCGCCAGTCCCGTATCGAGGAAGTACAGCTTCGGGGTTTTGACGAGCCGTTTGCCGAAGTTGCGGTGATAGGGGGGAATCCGAATCAGCAGGTAGCTTGACTCGAGCACACTCAGCCACTCGCGCGCCGTGCTTTGCGCAATCGAGCAATCCATGGCAAGTGATGAGAGGTTGAGCAGCTGGCCGGTGCGCGCCGCGCATAGCTTCACGAATCTCTGGAAGAGATCGAGTTGACGAACTCCGAGGATCTGGCGGACATCGCGTTCGACGTAGGTCCCGACGTAATTCGGGAACCACAGGGAGGGGCTGATGTTGCGATCGAAAAGTGGCGGGTAGCCGCCCCAGAGCAGAGCCTGGTCCAGGTCATCCGGCGCGAGCTGTGCGTGTCTCATCTCCCCAAATGAAAGCGGCAGGAGTTGGAGCAAACTCACCCGCCCGGCGAGTGATTGGCTGATTCCGGCGCGCAACCCGAGGTGCTGTGAACCGGTCAGCACAAAGTCCCCCATCCGTCGTCTGCGATCCACGAGGCCCTGAAGAAAGGAAAATAGCGGCGGGTGGCGTTGGTAAAATCACGATTAACCCATGAACTACAGCACCCTCAGTCTTCTCCGCGACCGGCACCCGGCCTGGCGGCTGCTCGCCTCCCCGCATGCCGCCTTGCTCGCGAGCTTCATGAACCGCGTGTTCGTGCTGCCCAATGTGCGGGTGATGGATGAGGCCGATCTTGCCGAGGCGCTCGAAGATGAGTTGTTTGCGCTGCGGGAGCAGTTGGGGGCCGAGGCCTATCCCAAGGCGGCGCTCGATTACCTCAATGACTGGTGTGCGGCCGACAAGGGCTGGTTGCGCAAGTTTTATCGCCCGGGTACCGATGAGGCCCAGTACGATCTTACGCCGGCGACCGAAAAGGCGATCGCCTGGCTGGCCTCTCTGACTGAACGCTTGTTCGTCGGCACCGAGTCGCGCCTGCTCATGCTGTTTGCGCTCCTCGATCAGATCAGCGCCGGTACCGAGGCCGACCCCGCGAAGCGCCTCGAGGATCTGCGCGCAAAACGCGACGCCCTCGATGCGGAGATCAGGCGGGTGCTTGCGGGCGACCTGGCGCTCCTCGATGACACAGCGGTGCGTGACCGTTTTCAGCAGTTTCAGCAATTGGCGCGAGAGCTGCTTTCCGACTTTCGCGAAGTCGAGCACAACTTCCGCATGCTCGATCGCAAGGTGCGCGAGAAGATCGCCTTGTGGGAGGGGTCCAAGGGCGCGCTCCTCGATGAAATCATGGGTGAGCGCGACGCCATTGGCGACTCCGACCAGGGGCGAAGCTTTCGTGCGTTCTGGGACTTCCTGATGTCGAGCAGCCGGCAGGAGCAGCTCACCGAGCGGCTCGAGCAGGTGCTCGCGCTGCCCGCGGTCGCCGCGCTCAAGCCCGAGCCACGCACGCGCCGCGTTCACCACGATTGGCTCGAGGCGGGTGAGCATACCCAGCGCACCGTCGCCCAGCTTTCGCAGCAGCTGCGCCGATTTCTGGACGACCGCACCTTCGTTGAAAACCGCCGCATTCTGGACCTGTTGCGCGCAATCGAGGTCAAGGCCCTCGTGCTGCGCGACGCACCGCCCGCACCGGGACTGGTCGCGATCGACGCGATGGGCGCTGAGATCGAGCTCCCGCTTGAGCGGCCGCTCTTTACGCCGACCGTCAAGACGCGCCTGGCCGCGAGCATCCCTGAAGAGGGTGAAGAAGAGGTCGATACCGCTCGACTCTTCAATCAGATCGTGGTCGACAAGGCGCGGCTGCGCGCGGCCATCCAGGGCGCGCTGCGCCAGCAGTCTCAGGTGAGCCTGCGTGAGCTGGTCACGCGGGCACCGCTTCGACAGGGCCTGGCCGAGCTCGTCGCGTATCTGGAGCTCGCTCACGGCGGAGGGGCCGATGACGGACCGGGGGGCCTGCGCGCGGTCGTCGACGAAAATGTCGAGGAGTCGATCCGTTGGCAGGCCTCGAGCGCCTCAGGCGAGCCGGTCGAACGCGAAGCTCGACTACCACGGGTGATCTTTACACGTGGCGGGTCCACCCAAAAGGAGGTCAGTCCTTGAGCGACCGATTGATCGAAGACGAATCCAGCGAGCCTCAAGCGCCCGCCTCAACCGAGGTGCCTGAGGTGTCGCTCCTCATGGTGTCTCTCCTCAAGGGGGTCATCGATCGCGAAGAGGACGAGCGCCTGTGGGCGAAGCTGCTGCGCGTGCAGGCGCGGGTGCGGGAGCAGGCGGCCGTTCTGTTGCTTGACCTGGTGCTTGATGAGGCCGAAGGGCATGCTTTTCTCAAGAGTCGTCCCGACCCGGAAGAGTCCTCCGGCGCGCCACGCCCGCCTCGTCTCATCGCGCGCCGGCCGCTTTCCTATCCGGTGAGTTTGATGCTCGCGCTCCTCAGAAAGCGCATGGCCGAGTTCGATGCGGGCGGCGGCGATACGCGGCTCGTGCTCTCGCGTGACGAGATCGCCGAACTGATGCGGGTGTTCCTGCCGCAGGGCACGAACGAGGCTCGCTTGGTCGACCAGGTCGATGCCACGATCAGTCGCGTGGTCGATCTCGGCTTCATGCGTCGCTTGAAGCCTGCGAGCGGACGCACTTCGGACCGGGGGCACTTCGAGGTACGGCGCATTCTCAGGGCCTTTGTCGATGCGCAGTGGCTGGCGGAGTTCGATGCCCGCCTCGAGGCTTACCGATCGGCAATCTCGGGCGAAGACGCCCCCCGCGAGGCCAACGATGTCTGATCCGCACACGCTCAGTCTCGATTTTGTCGCCGACGACAGCCGAGTGGGTTTTCGACTGCAGCGGCTCGAGGTGCTGAACTGGGGCACGTTTGATCAGCGTATCTGGCGCTATGAGCTCGACGGCCGCAACGGCCTGTTGACGGGCGATATCGGTTCGGGCAAGTCCACGCTGGTCGATGCGCTCACCACGCTGCTGGTCCCCGCCCATCGTGTGGCCTACAACAAGGCCGCGGGCGCGGATGCGCGGGAGCGTTCGTTGCGCTCGTATGTGCTGGGTCACTACAAGAGCGAGCGCAACGAGGTCACCGGCAGTGCCCGTCCGGTCGCTTTGCGCGAGGCCAATACTTACTCGGTGGTCCTCGGCGTGTTTCGCAATGAGGGCTATGACCAATCGGTGACCCTGGCACAGGTGTTCTGGCTGAAAGATGCCCAGGCGCAGCCCGCGAGGCTATTCATCGCCGCCGAGCGGGCACTGACGATCGCTGCCGACTTCGCGGGATTTGGCGCTGAGATCGGCGCACTGCGCAAGCGGCTGCGCGCTTCGGGCTGCGAGTTGCACGACAGCTTCCCGCCGTATGGGGCCTGGTTTCGCCGCCGGTTCGGCATCGAGCACGAGCAGGCGCTGGAGCTGTTCCACCAGACCGTGTCGATGAAATCGGTGGGCAACCTCACCGATTTCGTTCGCCATCACATGCTTGAGCCGCTCGATGTCGGCGCCCGGATCG
>JBIKTA010000303.1:0-4235 GCA_044348315.1 Burkholderiaceae bacterium
ATCACTGATATTTGCCGGCATGTCAGGCTCGGCACTGGCCGACGCCGCCGCAGTCGGCAAGGTCATGATCCCTGCCATGGAAAAGCAGGGGTACAAGGCGTCATTCGCAGCCGCCCTGACGGCTTCCGCCTCGACAATCGGACCGATTTTTCCCCCGTCCATCCCGATGATCGTGTATGGGGCAATCACGGGCGTTTCAGTCGGTGCGCTGTTTCTGGGCGGAGTGATCCCGGGCGTGCTGGTGGCGCTGGCCCTGATGGGCTACTCGGCGTTTGCCGTGCGACGCATGAAACTCACCGAGACACGCGAGCCGTTTTCGGCCAGCGCCCTGTTCCGCGCCACGCGGACCGCGATACTACCCTTGCTCACGCCGGTGATCATCCTGAGCGGAATCTTCACCGGCATCATGACGCCGACCGAAGCCGGTGCGGTCGCAGCCGGTTATGCGGCCCTGATTGGTGCGGCGGTCTACCGAACGCTCGACTTCGGCAAGATCGTCGACTGTTGCGTGGCGTCGATGAAAGGCACGGCCACGGTGATGGTCCTGCTGGGCTTTGCAGCCGTGCTCGGCTGGATGATCACCTTCGAGGGCGTTGCGCGCGATTTCGTTCAATCCACCGCCGGGATGGATCGGGTGGTCCTGATCCTGACGATCAACCTCGTGCTTTTGATTATCGGCATGTTCATGGATTCGACCGCAGCCATGCTGGTTTTTGTCCCTTTGCTCGCCCCCCTGGCCAATTCGCTCGGTATCCCGCCTGTCCAGTTTGGCGTCATGGTGGTGGTGAACCTGATGATCGGCCTGGTGACCCCTCCCGTCGGCTTTAGCCTCTATGTGACCGCCAGGATCGCCGGGGTCCCATTGCATGAAGTGATCCGTGCTGCAGTGCCCTTCTATCTGCCGCTGATTCTCGTGCTGATCGCAGTGGTGGTCGTGCCGGCCGCCACACTGTGGCTGCCCTCGATCATGCTGGCCCGATGACTGCACCGACCTAAAGGAAGCACTGAATGTCCGACCGCGCTGTCCCGCCTCCCCTTTCCATCCTTTCGCACGGGATGCTGGGCTACGGGTTTCCCGTCGAATCGCTTCAAGAAGCTGAGCGCCGTGGATTCGCGCTGCTTGCCATCGATGCCGGCTCGACCGATCCGGGGCCGTATTACCTGGGGAGCGGACGCCCCTTCGTCAGTGCGACCATGGTCCGGCGCGACCTCGATCTGCTGTTGCCCGCAGCGCGCCGTCAGGGCGCCAAGGTCGTGATCGGGTCGTCGGGCGGTGCCGGCACCGCCTCGCAGCTCGCCTTCGTGGTCGGTATCGTCAAGGCGATCATCGCCGAGCGCGGGCTCGGCCCGCTGAAGCTCGCCACGATCGACAGCGAGTTGTCCAAGCCGCTCCTGATCGAAGCGCTGGGACAGGGGCGCATTCACCAATTCGAAACGCGGACCGACCTCGCGGTCAGCGATATCGAGGCCTCCACACATATCGTTGCCCAGATCGGTATCGAACCGATGATGGCCGCGCTCGCCGAGGGCTGTGACATCCTGGTCTGCGGCCGCGCCTGGGATGTCGCCAACGTGGCGGCCTACCCGGTCCTGCTCGGCCACGACCGGGGCCTCGCTTTTCATCTCGGCAAGATTCTCGAGTGCGGCGGCCAGGCTGCGGTCCCGGTCGAGGGGTCCGACCTGTTGATGGGAACGCTCCACGCGGATCATTTCATCGTCGAGACGCCGCACGCCGCCAAGGCCTGCACCATCGAATCCGTCGGCGCTCACACGCTCTATGAAAAGAGCAACCCAGTCTGGCTGCCGGGCCCGGGCGGCATAGTCGATCTCAAGGATGCGCGCTTCGAGCAGATCGATCCGGTGCGCGTAGCCGTCCGCGGGAGTCGCTTTCATCCCGCCCCTCGGCAAACGGTCAAGCTCGAAGGGGCGCGACACGTCGGTTATCGACATATCGCACCGGCGGGCATCCGCGACCCCCTGATGATTGCGCAACTCGACGAGGTCGCCGCGGGCGTGAGCAAGAGGCTGGTCGCCAATCTGGGCACCTCGGTCAGGCGCGACAGTTTTGATCTTCGTTTCCGCTTTTATGGTCGCGACGGGGTGATGGGCGCGCTCGAGCCCGTGAAGACCCCCAGCCATGAGATTGGGCTGCTGATCGATGTGGTAGCCGAGACGCCCGAGCTCGCCGAGACCGTATGCGCGATGGCCCGCAGCCTGACGCTTCACTGGGCCTATCCCGGCCGGATCGCCACTGCCGGCAATCTGGCCTTTCCTTTTTCTCCAGCCGACGTACCTGCAGGGCCAGTCTACGAATTCAGCGTCTATCACCTCCTTGAAATCGACGACCCCGCCCGGCTCTTCCCTTTCCAGTCCGAGCTGATCCAATGAAACTGTCAGACATCGCGCGCGTGATCCGCAGCAAGAATGCCGGGCCCTTCCTGTTCACATTCGACATCATCTTCAGTGATCTCGAGACACTCGAAAAAGTGCAGGCAAGTGGCTGTCTCACCCGCGAAATCGTTGCCACGCGCTATGGTGTGGCGGCCGCAGAGATCATCGATTTTGCTTATTACCCGATGGCTCGCGCGGTCAAGTTCTCCATGTATCGTGCACTGCCATCCGGCGCGCGCTTTGACACTGACGTCTATGGTGCCCAGCAACACGCCCCGCTTCTTTCACTGCCCATCGTTCTGGGATCATGATTGCCGAGATTTCCGAGCAGGACGCGACAGGTGCAGTGGCGCGCTGCTACGCGGAGATCCGGGCCCGACTCGACGTCCCACTGGTCAACCTGATCTGGCGTCACCTCGCGGCAATCGGGGAGCTCGAGGCCTGCTGGCAACGCGTCGATGCCGATTTGCCTGCGATCACAGTTCAAGCCGAAGCGCTCAATGCCGCCGCACGAACCATGATTGGGCGCCTGCCCGGGCAGGCGCCCATCGCGCTATCGGAGATTGCCACGCGGATCGTATGGTCCTACGAGCGTGGCAATAGCCTGAATCTCGCAACGGTTCGAAGACTGCTCGGATACCCGGACGTCGAGCTCGCCGGATCGTTGCCAAAGACAACTTCCGGCCTGCCGCCGGTTCCCCGGTTTTCTGACCTCGACGATGAGCTCAGGTCCGCGATCGATCTTCTGGGTGCAGTGGGACCTGCCGGCCAGACGGGCATCCGTCCAACGCTTTGGGTCCACCTTGCAGGGGACCCTTCTCTTGTCCAGGCGGCGAAGCTTTTGCCCCCGGTACTGAGTTCTGCACTGTTTCGCGAGGCGCACCAAGGCCTGACCGCTCGGCCCGCGAGGCGCGTCGAGGTCAACGGGCTTTCCGATGCAGCTCAGACCACACTCCAGAGCTTCAGTCTGCGTATCAGCGAGATGCTGCTGATCGGCTTGTATATGGCACCTCATGCACCACACCCTCCCCGGAGCAATTCATGACCGGCCCTACCCGGCAGTCCGTCGATCGTTTCCTGGCAGCGATCGCCGCTCAGGACCCGACCCTGCGCAGCTATATTTCCGTAGCGCCTGAGCCGGCGCTTCAAACAGCCAGCCGGATCGATGAATCGCTTGCCGCAGGGCGTGCCCTCGGGGCCGTCGGTGGGCGCGTGGTGTCGATCAAGGACAACATCGACGTCGCAGGTCTGCCGACGACACGCGGGTCGGTCAAGCGGTTTCATACGCTTCCCGAGGTGAGCGCTACGGTCTGCGCACGCCTCGAGGCGGCCGATGCCGTCATTATCGGCAAGGTCAATCTGCATGAGTTCGCATTTGGTGGGACGACCCAGAACCCGCATCACGGTTCCTGTCGAAATCCCTGGGATGCGGCACGCATCCCGGGCGGTTCCAGCGGGGGCTCGGGCGCGAGCGTGGCGGCGGGTCTGTGCGACGCCTCGCTCGGATCTGATACGGGAGGATCGATCCGTATCCCCGCTGCACTGAATGGGGTGGTCGGCCTGCGGCCGACAGTGGGACGCGTACCCAATACGGGCTCGACCCCGGTGAGTCCGCGGTTCGATACGATCGGCCCGCTCGCCCGAGATGTCGCCACGGTCGCAGCGGTCTACGAAGTAATTGCCGGCTACGATTCGAGCGATGCCATCTCGGTGGCGCGACCGGTCGACAGTTTTCTTGCGGTGTTCGCGCAAGGGGTACGTGGGCTTCGGGTCGGTCTCCCTCGCCGCTTTTTCTTTGTCGACATTCATGCCGATCTGGGCCGCAGCATGGGCGAGGCCATAAA
>JBIKTA010000304.1:0-4229 GCA_044348315.1 Burkholderiaceae bacterium
GATGAACCACTTGCGGCCATTGATGACGAAGTCATCGCCGTCACGGACAGCCGTGGTCATCAGCATCGAGGGGTCCGCTCCCGCACCGGGCGGCGGTTCGGTCATGGCAAAGCAGGAGCGCGTGAGACCCTGGACCTGCGGGCGCAGCCAACGCTCCTTCTGTGCCGCCGAGGCCACAGCTTCCATCAGATGGATGTTGCCTTCATCCGGCGCGTGGATGTTCATCGCGGTGGGCCCCAGGCGCGAGTAGCCGGCTTCTTCGAAGACGACTGCCTTGGCCCGGTGAGACAGCCCCATCCCGCCCATCTCAGGTGAGGCATGAGGCGTGAGCAGCCCCGCTGATCGCGCCCGCTCGACGAGCTCGCGCCGCAGGGACTCGTGCGGCCCGTGAGCGTCCTGTCGCGGGTCAGCCTCGAGAGGCATGATGGCATCGCGAATGAATTCACGGGTGCGCGCCTGAAGGCGCTTGAGATCGGCCGAGAGTTCAAAATTCATGACGTGCTTTCGAATGAAGAGTATTGCTCGGGTGCAAGTCTGCCACGCTGTAATCGGTCAAGACAAAGTCGATACGGGGGCAGGCTCCGTTGCCCGATAGGCAAACGCCCAGATCGCGATCAGCGCCGCGCTTGCAGCGAGCGTTGCAGCGATGCCAACCCAGCTCCCGAGCGCGCTCAGAATCGGCACGCCGACCACCAGCCCGCCCAAGCGGATGAAGGTGAGCAGCGATCCGGCAATCCCGCTGTTATCGGCCGGTAACCAGCGCATCGTCTGCTCCATGTAGCCCGCCTGAAAGCTGCCCAGGCCGACCCCGCACACGAAGAGGGCAGCCGTGATCGCCCAGGCATTTGCTGCGAGCGCGCATCCGGCCGTGGCGCCGAGACCGAATGCCGCGCAGGCGAGCCCTGTACGGACCAGCGGGCCCGAGTATTGGACGCCAGGAGGCCAGGGGCCTTTTGCGGCCAGGAGGCTTGCGACAAACGATCCCATCGGAAAGGCTGCGAGCACCGTGCCCGCCAGACTCAGGCTCAGACCCGCCCAGCTTGCCAGCAGAAAAGGCACCCAGAGGAGAATCGAGAAGGTTGCCATGTAGATCATGAGCCCAGCGCCTTGAAGGGCCACGAAACGAGGCGACCTCAGGATGATCCAGGCGACACGTGGGCGTCGCGTGGGGTCTCCCGATCGATCAGGGTGTGCTCCGTGGACATCGACCCGCAGCCAAAACGGGATGAGTGCGAGAACAAGAGCCGAAAGCACGACCCGGAAGAGGAACACCCCTTCCCATCCGAAGAGTTGTACGAGCACGCCGCCCGCGAGCGGGCCGATCATGAAGCCCGCGCTGACAGCGGCCGAGTAGACCGCGAGCATTCGGGCTTTTTGCGCGGGCGCCGAGACTGTGGCGATCAGTGCGGGCGCGCAAGCCACGGCCATTCCGACCGCCGCGCCCTGGAACGCACGCATGACCACCAGGGTGCCGAACGCCTCTGACGCTGCGACGGCCCAGTGCGCGAGCACGCAGCACGCGAGGCCCGCCGTGAAGACCCTTCGATGGCCGTGCAGGTCGCCGAGCCGCCCGAAGGCGAGAGACGCGAGCGACTGGGCAACCACGAATGCGATCACCACCCACTGGATGTCGCGCGGCTCGATCGCGAACGCATCGACGATCGATGGAAAGGCGATGTTGACTGCCGAGTCCAGCGGCGAGAGCAGGGCCCCCGCGCAGATCAGCGCGATCGGCCGCAACGCTTCTCTGTCGCGAACAGCTAAGGTCATGGTCATGTGGCAGGCTCTCAGCAGTTTCACCCAGGCCGCATTGTGCGGCGAAGGGTGTCAGCTTGCCCAAGGGTCAGACTATCGTACCCAGCAACGCGATCCTGGTCGCAGGTCAGCCAGCCCCGGCTTGTCGGACTCCGGGCGATGGAGCAGTCAGCCGCGGATGTAGGCTTCAAGTTGCTCGATCAATATCTTTTGCTCGACGAGCATCTGACGAACGACATCACCGATCGATATGACGCCTACCAGGAGGCCTTCCTCGAGAACCGGTAGATGGCGGATACGGTGATCGGTCATCAGTTGCATGCAAACATCGAGGGGCTGCTCGGCCTCGACGGTGATCAAACTGGAGACCATGACCTCTGCGACCCGCGTAGCCTGACTGGAACGCCCCCGCAAAATCACCTTCCTTGCATAGTCACGTTCCGAAAAAATCCCGATGAGCTCGTCTTTCTCGATCACCAGAACGGCGCCAACATTTTTTTCAGCCATGTACCTCAGCGCATCAAGTACTGAATGAGTGGGCGGGACTGAGAGAATGTCTTGGCCAGATGCCTTGATTACTGAGCCTACGCTTATCATGTCTTTCTCCGCGACCGTGGCATGCATCGGTCATGTGAGGGCAGTGTAGCGAGTTCAAGAAGCCCGCGCGAGGCGGCAGCCTGATGATGGTTTGTCAGCCCAGCCAGCGGATCCGGTTGCGCAGCGTCCCGATCGCCGAGCAGATCACTTCGACCACGTCGCCATCCTTGAGCGCCGGCACGGTCGGACCGTCGCAGCCGAACCAGATCACGTCGCCTGGGTGCAGCGTCACATACTGGCTCATCCTGGAAACATAGTGCGCGACACTGAACACCATTTTCGAGGTGTTGTAGACCGAGGCGGTCTTGCCGTTGATCCTGACCTCGATGTCCTGATTCATCGGATCGATGCCAGAGACAACGACCGGGCCCATGGGCTTGAAGGTGTCGGTATTCTTGCCCCGCCACATCGTACGGTCGTCGAACTGCCAGTTGCGTTCGCTGACATCATTGCCCAGGGTGTAGCCGGCCACGCAGCTGAGCGCCTCGGTTTCGCTGAGGTGCTTGGCCCGGCGACCGATCACCGCCACCAGCTCGCCCTCAAAGTGCAACGGTCCCTTTGCATCGGCGGGGACGATAATGTCGCTGTCGTGACCGGTCAGTGCGGCGACCGAGCGCTGCCCGATGTCCGCCTGGGAAGGGACACCCATGGACTTGTTGAACTCGCGATTGGCCCAGTCGATGTGATCGCGGAAATTGAGCCCCGCAGCATAGAAATTGGGCGGGACCACTGGTTCGAGCAGGCGCGCCTCACTGCGCGCCACATTCGTGGCGGTTGGCTTTCCGCCCTCGAGCGGGCATCCATCCAGGATCGTCAGCATCTCGCCCTGGAGCTCGGCGTAGTGGGGGCGACCGCCCCAGTCGATTCTGCACCACGGTTTCATCGCTTGAGCTCCATTGAAGAGGAAGATTCTATCTAAGCTGTTGGAGCCCGTCTCATTCGATGTCAGCCTTGGAGGGAGTCGAGGGCGTTCGCCCGGTCTGATTTGCGGCGCAGCGTCGCGCGGCTGGAGCAAGGCTGTTTTCCCGAGGCGGGATATTGTTCTGGGGACCACACACACCCTGTACTTCACGGCCAAAAGTGAGTCGGGCGTTACCAGGCCCACACTGTTTGGCAGGGAGTCGCTACACCACGCCCATCGAGCAGGCGCTGCGCGTGCTGGTCTTCAATCGACTCTGTGACCCCGAGTCCAAGCTCGGGGTCCTGCGCTGGCTGCAGACCGTGCGCATACCCTCGATCCAGACCGACGGGCTCTCGCACCAGCAGCTGCTTCGCAGCATGAACGCACTGATGGCACACCAAGCCGAGGTCGATGAGTGCCTCGCCACGCTGCTGCGCCCACTGATCGATGTTGAGCTCTCGGTGATCTTCTACGAACTGACCACGATCCGCACCGAGGGGCTCACCAAGCAAACCGCCGATATGCGCCAGTTCGGCATGTCCAAAGAAGGCGTGGTCGCCCGGCAGTTCATGCTCGGGCGTGGTGCAGACCGCCGACGGGTTGCCCATCCACCACGAGGTCTTTGATGGCAACACCGCCGAGTCGCCCACCCTGATGCCCACGCTCCAGGCCATGCTCGCCCGCTTGCCTCACGTCAGACGTCTGGTGGTCGTGGCCGATCGGAGCCTGCTTTCCATCGACAACATTGAGCAGATGTCGGCGCTGAAGATGCCCGACGGGCAATCGATCGAGTTCATTCTGGCGGTGCCGGGCCGCGCTTGGCGGAGTCGCAAGCTCTCCGACAGCGGGGCCAAGGCTCGCTTCTTCCACGAAGTCTGCGAGGCCAATCTCGCCCGCATCGTTCGGGTCGATCTGAAGTCCGATCTCTTCAGCTATGACATCGATCAACGGGCGCTCGCGCGCGCGCGACTCATGG
>JBIKTA010000306.1:0-4228 GCA_044348315.1 Burkholderiaceae bacterium
TACTGGTCGAGCGTCTCGCAGATCTCGGCAGGGGTAGGCAACCCACTGCGCGCTCCAGTCGCACCCGGTTCGGCCTGGACCTCATCGCGGATGATGTCGTTGCAGAGTTCGATGCACTCGTCGCAGATGAACACCGAAGGGCCCGCGATCAGCTTGCGAACCTCATGCTGGCTCTTGCCGCAAAATGAGCAATAAAGCGGCTTTTCACCCGAACCCTTCTTCTCAGACATCCGAACCCCGGAAAGTGAAGCTGCGAAAGCTCATCGCTATCACGCGGCCTCGCCACGATCTGCAATGACCTTGTCAATGAGTCCGTAGCTTACCGCATCTTGCGAGGACATGAAGTTGTCACGATCAGTGTCGCGCGCAATCCGATCGATGGGTTGACCGGTCTTTTCTGCGAGGATCGCATTGAGCCGCTCGCGCAGGTAAAGGATCTCTCTGGCCTGGATCTCGATGTCGGATGCCTGACCGTGCGCGCCACCCGACGGCTGGTGGATCATGATCCGGGCATTGGGCAAGGCGAAGCGCTTACCACGCGCCCCCGCCGCAAGCAGAAACGCACCCATGCTCGCAGCCATGCCCATGCAGAGCGTCGAGACATCGGGCTTGATGAACTGCATCGTGTCAAACATCGCGAGCCCCGCCGACACCGAACCGCCCGGCGAGTTGATGTAGAACGAGATGTCCTTGTCGGGGTTTTCGGACTCGAGAAAGAGCAACTGGGCGACGACCAGGTTGGCCGTGACGTCCATCACCGGACCCACCAGAAAGACCACCCGCTCCCGCAGCAGCCGCGAGTAGATGTCATACGCGCGCTCGCCGCGCCCACTGGTCTCGATCACGATTGGCACCATGCCCAAGCCCTGCGGCTCCTGGCGCTGCATCAGGTGAGCGTTGACGAGATCTTCGATCAGGGCGTTTCGAGTCGTCATGATGGGACTTCTTGGCGAGTGGAAAAAGACTGGAACAACGGGCTTTAGCTCTGGGAGCGTGCCATCAGATCGTCGAAGGAAATCGCGACGTCGGTCACTTTCGCTCGGGCAAGCAGCCAATCGACCACATTCTGCTCGACAACCAGCGCCTCGACCTCTGCCAGTCGAGCACGGTCGCTGAAATAGGCTCGAACGATCTCAGACGGATTCTCGTAGGCCTGAGCAAATTCCTCGATGAGCTTTCGAATCTGGTCGGGCTTGGCCTGGAGGGACTCCTTGCGCACAATCTCGCCCACGAGCAAGCCGAGCCTGACGCGTTTTTCAGCCTGTTCTCGAAATGCGTCAGCCGGGATGGGCATGGTACGAACATCCATGCCGCGCGATTGCAGATCGGCTTTCATGCGCTCGGCGAGTTCGGCGCTTTCAGTGTCGACGAGCGTCTTGGGCAGATCGAAGCTTGCAAGCGCCGGAAGGGCGTTCATCGCGCTCGCCTTGATGAGCCCACGGACCCGCTGGGTGATCTCGCGCTCGAGATTGCGGCGGATGTCATCGCGCAGGCGCACCACATCACCATCGGGCACGCCAAACTGGCTCACGAAGGCGCTGTCGATCTCGGGCAGGCTGCCGGCCTCGAGTTTTTTGAGTGTGACTTCGAAGTCTGCGGTCTTGTCAGCGAGGTCTTTGGAACCGTAGTCAGCCGGGAATTTGACCGGGAAGACACGCGTGTCGCCCACACTCATGCCGGCAACGCCCGTCTCGAAATCGGCCAGCATCCGGCCCTCGCCGAGCACGAAGGCGAAATCGCTCGCCGTGCCGCCTTCGAAGGCCACACCGTCGATCGACCCGCTGAAATCGATGGTCGCCCGATCACCGGACGCGGCTGCCCGGCCCGAGGCCTCGCTCCACTGGGTCCGCTGCTTGCGCAAGACCTCAATGGTCTTGTCGATTTCGGTATCACCGACCGAGCACTGGACCCGCTCGAACTCGAGCGTGCTCACATCGCCCGGCACGATCTCGGGATACACCTCGAAGAGTGCGGTGAACGCAATCTGCCCGTCGGTACCGGACTGCGCCGGTTCGATCTTGGGCTGCCCCGCAACGCGGAGCTTGTGCTCGTTGACCACGTCGTTGAAGGCCTTGCTCACCGCGTCACCAAGCACCTCGCTCTGCACCTGCGCACCGTACGAGCGCTCGATCATGCTGAGGGGCACCTTGCCTGGGCGGAACCCCGACATCTTCACGGTGCGAGAAAGCTCACGCAGCCGCTGCGAGACTTGCCGGGTGATCTCCTGGGCGGAGACGGCCATCTGGATCCGGCGCTCAAGCCCGCCGGTCTGTTCGATTGCTGTTGACATTGATTGATCGTTCCCGTCTGGATGGTGCTACGTTTTGACCCTGTGCGTGGCACCCTGGTGCGGCCGAAAGGACTCGAACCTTCACACCTCGCGGCGCCAGGACCTAAACCTGGTGCGTCTACCAATTCCGCCACGGCCGCAAAGCCCAACATTCTATCCCAAGCGGACGACCTGCTGACGAACGCCCCCACCCGGAGTCCCGGGACGTTTTTCCGGGCAGTGACCGCGACGCGGCGCAGGGCGGGCGCGATAAACTCTCGCCGATGCAAAAGCCCAATCCCTGGACCGGCGTTGATCACTACGAAAACTTTCCTGTCGCCTCGCGACTCGTACCCGCCGCTGTGCGTCCGGCGGTCGTCGCGCTCTATCATTTTGCCCGCTTCGCGGATGACCTCGCCGATGAGGGCGAACTGAGCGAAGAGGCTCGCCTTGTCGGGCTCTCTGCCCTGCGCCAGGGCCTTGAGCAGGGCCCTGGAGCGGCCGAACACGCGCCGCCCGTCGTTCAAGCCCTGTGGCCCCACATCGATCGCCATGATCTATCGGTTCAGCTCCTGCTCGATTTGCTCTCGGCCTTCGAACAGGACGTGCGCGGGGCCGACTACCCCACACGGGATCAGGTTTTGGACTACTGCCGACGCTCGGCCAACCCGGTTGGCAGACTGCTGCTGCAGTTGTTCAGAGTGGAATTGAGTCCAGACACTCTCGCCCGCTCAGACTCGATCTGTACGGCGCTCCAGTTGATCAATTTCATCCAGGATCTCGGAATCGATCTCGCCAGGGGACGGTGCTACCTGCCGGGCGAGCAGCTTGCAGCCGAGGGGCTTGACGGTGATGGGCTGCATGCTGCGCTGGCCACAGGCTTGTCGAGCCCTGCCCTGCGGCGGGTGATTGCCGGCGAGACGCAATGGGCCGACAGCCTGCTGCGGCACGGCGCACCGCTCGTTCGGGCGGTGCCGTGGCGTCTGGGGCTGGAGCTGCGTGCGATCATTGCCGGCGGATCACGCATTGTCGAGCAAATCGAGCTCGGTGGCTTTGACCCTATCGGTCGCCGACCACGGCTGAGCGCGCGCGATGCGCCGGCGCTCGTGCGCCTCTTCCTTGGAGCCGGTCGATGACCCCCGACGCCTATTGCCAGGACCGCGCCGCCCGCAGCGGCTCGAGTTTCTATTACAGCTTCATGTTTTTGCCGCCCGAACGCAGACGCGCCATCACGGCGCTCTACGCTTACTGCCGGGAGGTCGATGATGTGGTCGACGAGTGCACCGATCGCGGTGTCGCGCGCGCCAAGCTCGCCTGGTGGCACGATGAGATTGGACGTTTGCGAGCGGGTAGCCCGGAGCACCCCGTGACGCGTGCCCTCATGCCGCACCTCGAACCCATGCAATTGAGGATCGAGCATCTGATCGCGGTGATCGACGGCATGGCGATGGATCTCGATCAGCAACGCTATCTCGATTACGAGGCGCTGAGGCTCTACTGCCATCGCGTGGCAGGCGTGGTCGGGATCATGTCGGCCTCGATCTTCGGCTTCTCACGGCCCGAGACCTTGGGTTACGCGGAGCGTCTGGGGCTGGCGTTCCAACTCACCAATATCATTCGTGACGTGGGCGAAGACGCCCGCAACGGACGCATCTACCTGCCGCTTGCGGATCTCCGGCAGCATGCTGTGCACGAACAAGACCTGCTGCGCGGGCGCAGCAGCCCTGAGTTTGTCGCACTGATGCGCGCCCAGGCAGATCGGGCCCGGACGGTCTACCGGGAGGCCCTTGCGATGCTCCCCGACGAGGATCGGGCCAGGCAGAGGCCCGGACTGATCATGGCATCGATCTACTCGACCCTCCTCGAAGAGATTGAACGCGACGGATTCAGGACACTGACTCACCGCACCTCGCTCACCCCCATTCGCAAGCTCTGGCTCGCCTGGCGGACCTGGCGTCG
>JBIKTA010000305.1:0-4228 GCA_044348315.1 Burkholderiaceae bacterium
GTCCCTCGGGAATCGCCGCGACTGCGACTCCGACGACCACCATGAAGAGTTCGCCAAAGTCGCGATGGCCTACCGCATAGCCGTAGATCAGCAGCAGCCCAGAGGCGAGCAGGATCAGGAAGGAGAGCCAGCGGGCAAAATGATCCATCTGTTCGACCAGCGGTGTGGTCAGTTGCTCGACGTCGGCGAGCATGCCTCCGATCCGGCCAATTTCAGTGGATGCGCCCGTCGCCACGACCAATCCGCGTGCAGTCCCCTGTGTGACGAGTGTCCCCGACCAGAGCATCGAATGGCGGTCACCCAAGGAGGCGCCAGTGGGGGTCGGTGCGACCGCTTTTTCGGACGGCACCGATTCGCCCGTCAGCATGGCCTCCTCGGCAAAGAGTCCATGCGTCTCGAGCAGCCTGAGATCGGCTGGCACCCGGTCACCTGGCTCCAGCAGCACCACGTCGCCGGGCACGAGTGCGGCGCCGTCCACCGAGATTCGCCGACCGTCGCGGAGCGCGGCTGCGTGCGGTGCCAGCATGTTGCGGATTGCCGACATCGCGGCCTCGGCCTTGCCCTCCTGGATGAAGCCGATCACCGCATTCGCAAGCACCACGGCGAGGATCACCCCCGTATCGACCCAATGCTGCAAGCCCGCTGTGACGATTGCCGCCGCAATCAGCACATAAATGAGGATGTTGTGGAACTGGGCAATAAAGCGCAGCAGTGGGCCGCGGGACCGTTTTTCGGGCAGTCGGTTGGGCCCGTATTGCTGGAGGCGCTGGGCGGCTTCAGCGCTCGACAGACCATCCGACTGGGTTTCCAGGGCGGACAGGCAGTCTGCTGGCGTTTGAGCGTGCGGGTCCGAAATCTTCATACGGATCTTTCCCAGAACTCTTGAGCAGCGAAGCGTGTTTGAGTTCCGGCTTGGCAGATCAGATCGACGGCTCGATCAGCCGCATCCTGAAAGGGCTCGAGGACCAAATTTGCCCCGGCGGCGATCAGCATCGCGCGCTCCTCTTCATCGTGAGCGGCGGCAGCAAATCGACCTGAATAGCCCGCAGTGCGAAAGAGTTGCATGGCCGTTACTCGGCTGTCGTCGTGGCTGAGGCCCGTGAGGTGGGTTGGCATGGCCAGCACAATCCACTCCGCCTGAGTCCACGGCAGTTCGGCAATGAATTCAGCGTCGCACGCGTCACCAAACTCGGCATCCAAGCCCAGCGCTCTCGAGCTGTGGATTGCGCCTGGATTGAAGTCAATCCCAAGCACGTTCACCCCGCGATGCGCAAGCCTGAGCGCAATGGCCGACCCGAGGCGACCCAGCCCAAAGAGGATGATGGGGTGAGCCCTCGTCTGCACCGACGCGGTTTCGCTGGGCTCGCGAGGTGTGCCGCGTCTCTCGAAGAGGCCCAGGATCGGCTCGCATATCGAATAAAGTTGATGCGAGTACGTGATCATGTAACTGGACGCGGCGATGGTGACCATACCGACCAGCGTGACGAGTCCCAGAGCCTCCTGCGTGACATGACCGAGCGAAACGCCCATCGCGACAAAGATCAGTGAGAACTCGCTGATCTGCGCGACCGTCAGTCCGGCGAGGAAAGCGGTCCGTTTTCGGTACCCCATCGCCCCCATGATGATGAGTACGATCAAGGGGTTGCCGATCAGGACGAACAGTGAGAAGACCATCGCGGCGCTGAACTGGGTGCCCAGAAGTGAGAGGTCGAGGGTGGCGCCCAAGGCAATGAAGAAGAACAACAGCAGGAAGTCCCGCAGTGACGCCAGCCGCGCCGCAATGGTTTCACGGTAGGGCGTCGAAGCGAGCGCGACGCCTGCGAGCAGCCCCCCGACTTCCTTGCCCAGACCCACTGAGTCGCCAGCGGCCGCCGCGAGCGCAGCCAGTGCAATGGCAAAGATGACCAGCAGTTCCGGCACGCGCGCGAGGCGGTTGGTAATCGGTTCGGCGAGATACCTGGCGAACAGCGCGACCGCAACCAACATGCCCAGTCCAGAGCTCAGGACCTTCAGCACTGCGCTACCCGCGGATACATCGCCCGCCGTCGATGCGCCGATGCCGATCGCTGAAAGAACGATCATGGCGAACACGACAAACAGGTCTTGCACGATCAGAAATCCCAGGGCAATCTGACCATGCAGTGAGTCAATCTCCCGCTTGTCCGACAGCAGTTTGACGATGATGATGGTCGACGAGAAGGTCAGAGCGATCGCGACATAGAGGCTCGTAATGGGCCCCAGCCCGAGCGTCAGGCCGATCAGCCAGCCGAACAAGGCCGTGAAAATGACCTGTCCCAGGCCGGTCATCACTGATACGCCGCCCAGCGAGCGGATCAGGTTGATGTCGAGTTTGATGCCGACCAGAAAAAGCAGTAACGCAATGCCGAGCTCGGAGAGCAGGCTGATGTGTTCGCTCGATTGAGCCACATCGAGCACCGATGGGCCGGCGATCAGCCCCACAGCAATGAAGCTGACGATCAGGGGCTGGCGCAGCAGGCTGCCGATCAGCCCCAGCCCGGCTGCCAGCACGAGCAGCAGAGCGATTTCCGAGAAAGACGAGAGTGACAAGGTGTGTTCTTTCAGTGAGAGCAGGGCACTCGAGGCACCGCTGCGCAAGGTGGCGCAGTAGGCGGCGCAGTAGGCGGCGCAGTAGCGTGGCGCCTGGCACGAGAATTTAGGCAGTCACTACCCGTGCGATCTGATCGGAATCAAGCTTTCCGTCGATAACATCCCCCGCGGCAGGCGATCTTTCCTGCGCCTGCACGCCAAGCGGTTGAGCGCGCAGCATTGATCAGTGTCGATACGACATCTGCGCTTGATTGGGTCCGTGTCGCGGAGAGTCTGCCATCGAATCGTACCGGGATGCGGCACGTGATGAGGCGCTGAGCCGGCTCAAGCGCTTCGGCGCTCAGTCCCTCCAACGCTGTGCGCTTGCGTCGCCGTGAGGCAACATGCCCGGGCACTTCTCGAGTACCGTGGCGAGGATGACAGCACGCCGCAGATCGTTCGCCTCATGCACCCCCAGCCTGCGCGCGGCGCGGCTGGGGAAGGTTTCGCGGGACAGTGTCGGACTCGTCGCGGGGGATTCGCGATGCGCGGGTGGCTCGGGCGAATGCGAGTCCGATTTCGCTGTTTGGCCAACGGGCGCGCGCCCCGAACGCCCCCAGGGCTGGTCCGCAGCCGGACCCTCGCCCGAGCCGTACTCGGGGTCGACGCCAAGACGTCGTGCGAGCGCCTCGAGCTTCTGGCTGAGCGTCGGGCTCTGGAGGCGACGCAGCGTGTAGAAGACGATCAGGCCAAATACGATCAGGCTCAGCAGCGAGAACAGGTCCACTTCAGCTCCTTCCGGACGCAGGCGGTTGGGGGGCCGCGTTGGGCATCGGCTCGTCCGTACCCGCGATCGCGTTGCGCATCGAGGTGTCGGCCTCGACGTTGCGCATCCGGTAGTAATCCATGATGCCGAGATGACCACTGCGGAAGGCCTCGGCCATCGCGAGCGGCACCTGGGCCTCGGCCTCGACCACGCGCGCGCGCATTTCCTGCTCGAGCGCGACCGCCATGGCCCGGCGCTCTTCGGCCTTGGCTTGTGCGATCTGCTTGTCGGCGTTGGCCTGGTCGATCTGCAACTTCGCACCGATGTTCTCGCCGACATCGACATCGGCGATGTCGATCGAGAGGATCTCGTAAGCCGTGCCCGAGTCCAGTCCCTTACTCAGGACATGCTTGGAGATATGGTCGGGGTTCTCAAGCACGCTTTTGTGTGTCGCGGCCGAACCGATCGTGCTGACCATGCCTTCGCCGACGCGGGCGATGATGGTTTCCTCACCGGCCCCGCCCACCAGCCGGTCGATATTGGCGCGGACCGTCACCCGCGAAACGGCAATCAGTTGGATGCCGTCCTTGGCCACGGCAGCGATCCGCGGGGTCGTGATGACCTTGGGCAGCACCGACATCTGCACCGCCTCCAGCACGTTGCGGCCGGCCAAGTCGATCGCTGAGGCGCGCTTGAAATTGAGCGGGATGTTGGCCTTGTCTGCGGAAATCATCGCATTGACAACCCGAACGACATCGCCTCCTGCGAGAAAGTGGGCCTCGAGATCGTTGAGTGCGATGTCGAGCCCCGCCTTGACGGCACTGATCCGGGCGGTGACGACGGTGTTGGGGGGCACCCGCCTCAGGCGCATCGCAATGAGATTGGTCAGCCCGACATACGCGCCCGACGCCCACG
>JBIKTA010000307.1:0-4227 GCA_044348315.1 Burkholderiaceae bacterium
CGCGCGAAGATGCTTCTTCACGGTCATCGGGAAATAAGTGCCGCCCTTGACGGTGGCGTCATTGCAGACGATCACGCACTCGGTGCCGTTTACGCGACCAATCCCGGTGATGAGGCCCGCGCAGGGCGCCTCATCGTCGTACATGCCCCAGGCGGCCAGCGCCGACAGCTCCAAAAACGGCGAACCCGGATCGATGAGCTGTTCGATGCGGTCGCGCGGCAGGAGCTTGCCACGCGCAAGGTGGCGCGCCCGCGCAGACGCGCCGCCTCCTTGCGCCACCTGCGCGAGCTTGTCGCGAAGATCACCCACGAGCGCGCGCATCCACTGAGAATTGCCCTGAAAGGCCGCGCTGCGCGGGTCGGTCCGACTCTCGATCAACGCCATCTTGCATCCCCCCCGCCCGCACTCAAGGCCATTGCCCGGAAGACATCACCATTCAATCGATTCACCCCGATAGTCGTAAAAGCCGCCCGAAGGGTAGCGAACAGGGTCGGCGATCACGCCCGCCATGCCCGCGATGCTGGTCGCGACGTCAATGTCGGCGCCCTGACCGCCCATGTCGGTGCGCACCCAACCCGGGTGGAGCGCCAACACCCGCACCTGCTGCCGCACCGCATCGAGGTGAGCAAGCCTCGCCACCATGTTCTCTGCGGCTTTCGACACGCGATAGAGCGCGCTCCCGGATGAAGCCGCCCCCGCGATCGAGCCCATGCGGCTGGTCAGGAAGACGAGCGTGCCGCGCGTGGCGGCGAGCGCAGCCGTGAGCGGCGCGGCCAGCACGAGCGCAGCGTGAACGTTGGTGTGCATCACACGGTCGAATTGCGCACGCTCGACCCCCGCGCGCAGGTCCGAACCACGTGGTCCGGTGACGCCGGCATTGAGAATCACCAGGGAAAAGCGTTGCGACTGGATGCGCTCGCCCATCTGCCCGATCGCCTGCGGATCAAGCAAATCGAGACGCTCCACTGCCACGCCCCGCGCGCGCAGCCGCGCCTCGGCGGCGTCGTCTCGAACCGTCGCGGTGACTGCAGCGCCTTGCGCGAGGTAGTGATCGACAAAGCCGAGCCCCAAGCCGCGCGAGGCCCCGATGACCAGCACTTGAGCCGGAGCACTCACAGCAGTTCGACCGCGACCGCAGTCGCCTCACCGCCACCGATGCAAAGCGAAGCGACGCCGCGACGCCCGCCACGTGCACGCAGCGCGCCCAGCAAGGTGACGATCAGGCGCGCGCCCGAGGCGCCGATCGGGTGCCCCAGCGCGCAGGCCCCACCATGGACATTGACCCGGTCATGGGGCAAACCGTGCTCGCGCATTGCTGCCATCGCAACCACCGCAAAAGCCTCGTTGATCTCGAAGCAATCGACATCGGCAGTGTGCCAGCCGGTCTTTTGATACAGCCGGGCGATCGCGCCCACCGGAGCGGTGGTGAACCACTGCGGCTCCTGGGAGTGGGTCGCATGCGCGACCACGCGCGCGATCGGCGTCACGCCCAGCTCGCGGGCGGTCGACTCGCGCATCATCACGAGCGCGGCCGCACCGTCCGAAATCGATGAGGAGGTGGCTGCGGTCACCGTACCATCCTTGCGGAAAGCAGGCTTCAAAGTCGGGATCTTGTCGAGATTGGCCTTGAAGGGCTGCTCGTCCCGGGCCATCTGAACATCGCCCTTGCGCGAGGCCACCGTCACCGGTGCGATTTCCCAGCTGAACGCACCGTCGGTGTTGGCTGCGATCGCCCGCCGCGTCGATTCGATCGCATAAGCATCCTGCTCCTCGCGGCTGAACGCGTATTTCGCCGCGCAATCCTCACCGTAGTTGCCCATCGACTTGCCGCCACCGTTGGGCATCTTCTCGTACGCGTCCTCGAGCCCGTCGAGCGCCATGTGATCGAAGAGCGTACCGTGTCCATAACGATAGCCACCGCGGCCCTTCAGCATCAGATAGGGCGCATTGCTCATGCTCTCCATGCCGCCCGCGACCACGACGCGCGCACTGCCCGCAACCAACAGATCGTGGGCAAACATCGCAGCCTTCATGCCCGAGCCGCAGACCTTGTTGATCGTGGTCGCCCCAGTCGACTGGGGCAGACCGGCGCCGAGCGTGGCCTGCCGGGCGGGCGCCTGGCCTTGGCCGGCAGGCAGCACGCAGCCCATGATGACTTCATCGACTGCTTCAGGCGAGACACCGGCGCGCTCGATTGCTGCGCGGATCGCGTGCGCGCCGAGTTGGTGTGCGGCAAAGCCGGACAGTTCGCCCATCATCGCGCCGATCGGCGTGCGGGCCACAGAAACGATCACTACCGGATCACTCATGGTCGGACTCCATTGGAATGCTGAGGGGAGGAAGAAAAACGGTTCGAAAAACGCAACGCTGCGGGATAGGGGAAGACATCCTCGAGCTCACCCGCGCGGATGCGGCGCTGCCGTTCACGCCAGAACCGGGCGTCCAGCAATTCGCCATGATGCGCCTCGAAGATCGCGCGCACCTTGGGGTTGCCCAGCAGGAAATGGCCGAACTCTTCGGGAAACACATCATTGGGCGCCACGGCGTACCAGGGCTCGGCGGCGAGCTCGTCTTCAGGGGTGCGCGGCGGCGGGATGTCCCGAAAATTGCAGTCGGTCAGATAAGCTACTTCATCGTAATCGTAAAAGACGACGCGACCCTGACGGGTCATGCCGAAATTCTTGTAGAGCATGTCGCCCGGAAAGATGTTGGCAGCGACCATCTCGCGTATCGCGTGGCCGTACTCGATCACGGCATGCTCGAGACGCTCGCCCTCGACGCGCTCGATGTGAAGATTGAGCGGCACCATCCGGCGCTCGATGTAGAGGTGACGGATCACGACCGAATCGCCCTCGTCCTCGATCACCGAGGGCGCGACCTCGCGCAGCTCGTCGAGCAGTTCCGGGTCGAAACGGGTGCGGGGGAAGGGGACATTGGAGTACTCCCAGGTGTCGGCCATCCGCCCCACCCGATCATGCACCTTGACCAGATGGTACTGCCGCTCGATGAACTCGCGAGTCATGTCCTTCTTGCGGCGATCCTTGATGATCTTGAAGACGTATGGAAAGGAGGGCAGCGTGAAGACGGCCATCACCAGCCCCTTGATACCCGGGGCCGTCACGAAACGGTCGTGCGAATGACGAAGGTGATTGAGGAGGTCGCGATAGAAAAGCGTCTTGCCCTGCTTGTGCAGCCCCAGCATGGTGTAGAGCTCGGATTCGGGCTTGCCTGGCATCAGGCCGCGCAGGAAACTCACGTACGCCGACGGCACATCCATGTCGACCATGAAATAGGCACGCGAGAAATTGAACAAGGCCTCGATGCGGGCCTCCCCGAGCAAGAGCGCATCGACGTGCAGGCGGCCCGCCCGATCGCGCAGGATCGGGAGCGCGAAGGGCGTGAGCTCGCCGTCCTCGATCAGCCGGCCAATCAGGTAGGCGGCCTTGTTGCGGAAAAAGAGCGTGCGCAGCACCTGGATCTGACGATCGGCGCCCGGCTGATCAAAACGCTCGTAATGCGGTCTAAGGCACGCTGCAACATGCCGAAGATCGCGTTCGACGTCGTGGAAGGGGCAGGCCAGCCCGAGATCGATGACAAGTTGGCGCAGCGCCGAATCGAGTCCGGCCGCGAGCGGATAGTAGACCCGCCATGACGGCGTATCGGCGTCCAGGTACTCGGTGGCGACTGCGGGCCGTACAAAGATGAAGTCGTTGTTGAAGTAGGTGCGATGCAGCAGCTTGGTGCTGACCGAGTTGAAGAAGGTCTCGGCAAGCTCGGGCTGACGGTGCCCAGCCAGGAGCGCCACATACTCGCGACGCACCTGCTGCCAGACCTGCTCGCCGGGGCGATCGTCGGCAAAATTCGCCTCGAACTGCGCGACCGCCTCGCCGACCCGCTCGTCATAGAAGGCGATCCGCTCGCGGGCGAGCCGGGCAATCGCATGCCAGTCACCCGCTTCGAAACGCGCCTTGGCTTGCTGGGCGTTATAGCGAAACCGCGCATAGTGCCGGTCGAAACCCGCAAGCATGTCGCGCGCGATCACGCTCGCGCGCTTCCCGCCCGACCGGTCCCTGCGCTCCTCTGCCGCTTGCGCGCTGGAGGCGAGCGCGCTGCTCGTCTCAAGCGCTGCCAGATCGGATGGGTACACGACGGATGGGTACACGGCCGTCAGGCCGTCTCGGCAAACAGTTCGCGGCCGATCAGCATCCGGCGGATCTCCGAGGTGCC
>JBIKTA010000308.1:0-4224 GCA_044348315.1 Burkholderiaceae bacterium
TGAACACCTCGGCCTGGCAAACGATCAGCGTTCGGCCCGGTTTGAGCACCCGACCGACTGCCACCAAAAGCTCGCCGTCGGCCGGACTCATCAGGTTGATCTTGTACTCGGCGGTCAATCCGGCCTTGCCTTCAGGCACGATCGACAGCGCCGCGTACCCGCAGGCGGTATCGGCGATCGCGCCGATCACACCGCCGTGAAAGAAGCCGTGCTGCTGGGTCACGCGCTCGCTGAGCGGAACACGGATCGCCGCTTCGCCACGGGATAGCGTACTCAACTGCGCGCCCAGCGTGCTCATCAGCCCCTGCCGGCCAAAGCTGTCACGGACCGCGGCGATTCGTTCGTCCGACAAGGGTGGGGTGGTCATGCTTGTGACTCCAGAGTGCCCGCTTCGTCGCGGCTCAGTTGTCCGCCTGTTACCAGACTGTCGATCGCCTGGTCGAGCGCGACTTCTGTGTCGAGCGCCAAGAGCGCCGCAGTCGATTGCACGACCGCCGCCGGCAGCAGGCGCGCCATGATTTGTGCGCGAGTGGCCCGTTCGAGTTCGAGCATGAGGTAGCGCACCAATACTTTCAGCGCATAGCGCGCGTGGCGTTCAGGGTTTTTGCTCAGAAAATCCAGTCGTGATCGCGCCCGGTCGAGGGCTTGGGCGACGTCGTCGAAAACCGGACCGTGCCCCGGTATCACGATAGCGGGCTCAAGGCGCTCGATCAGATCGAGCATGGCCCGCTGCTCGGTAAAGCCGCTCTGTCCGCACAACTCGGGAAAGATCACGCCGAAACCGTCCTGCCAGAGCGCATCGGCCGAGATCAGGATGCGCCCCTCAGGTTCGAAGAGCACGATCGAATCGGGATCGTGACCCGGCGCGGCGAAGACTTTCCATTTCAAAGACCCGAGCGCGAGCGTCTGGCCGGGCTCGATCGCACCGGTGGGCGAGAAGCGCTCGCAGCGCTGCCCGGTTGCATCGAAGCTGAGCGCCTGACGATCCCAGCGCGTGCAGCGATCCAGTGAGGCCGCCGGAACCAGGACCTCGCACGCGTGACGACGGGCGAGCCTTGCATTGCCGCCACAGTGGTCCGAGTGCAAATGGGTGTTGATGATCTGGCCAAGCGGCCGGTCGCGCCGCGCCCTTTCAACGAGTGATTCGGTCAGCGCGCTGTGCGTGTCATAGCCGGTATCGACGACCGTCACGGACTGTTCGTTGTCAAAAACAACGATATTGCTGGACAGCCAGTTTCGTTCGATGACGTGGACGGATTGTGGGAGCGGGCGACTCACGGCTGATTGGGTGACAAGGGTGAGGTCGGGCTGGCCGAAGGGGGCAGACCGATCACCCGATCGCCCACCCACGACTCGATCTGCTCCGAACTGTAGCCGAGTTCGCTCAGGATGCGTAGCCCGTCCGCACCGCGAGCCGGTGCCGCGGCGAGTTCGACCCGGCCGAGGCTGATCGGGAACATGCCCTCGCGCAGGCGTGGATAGGGGCCGTAGCGCGCGGCTTCAGAGAGACTCAGCACGGGTGTCACGCAACAGTCATGGCCATCGAAGGTCTCGACCCATTCGGCCAGGGTGCGCGATCCGATCACCTGGGCCACCTCTGCAATCGCCCGCCTGCCTGCCACACCCGCGGCGAGTCCCGCGCCGAGCAGGTCTTCACGCTCGATCACTGCACAAAATCCGGACCAGAAGTGCGGCTCGAGCGCTCCGACTGCGAGCCAGCGCTGATCGAGGGTGGCGTACACCTGATAGGCGGCTACACCACCCGTCAGCATCGACGTGCCGGGGGCAGCCGCGTCCGTGCGGTCGGGCTCGGCAGGCCAACCGGGCGCGTGCGCAGGCACAGACGCCGGGTGGAACGACTGCCCGTGCAGGCCTGCGCTGGCCGATACCTGCAAGCCGTAGAGACCCTGAGCCATGGCGATGTCGAGATGACGACCTCGCCCCGTTGCCCGTGCGCCCAAGAGCGCCGCCAGGATGGCGATGGTGGCATTGAGCGCGCCGGAGGCCAGATCGGCCCATTGCACACTCGAGAGTGCTGGTTGGCCATTTCCCTGGCGCAGACCGTCCAGAACGCCCGTCACAGACAGATAGTTGATGTCGTGGCCGGCACGCTGCGCCCAGCTTCCCGTCTGTCCATAGCCGCTGATCGAGCAGTAGATCATTGATGGATTGTCGACCCGAAGCGATTCGTATCCGAGTCCGAGCCGGTGCATCACACCCGGGCGAAAGCCTTCCACCACAACCTGAGATCGTGCGGCCAGGGCCAGTGCGATCGAACGGCCTTGTGGATGCTTGAGGTTGAGCGCAATGGATCCTTTGCCGCGATTGATCGCCTCGAAGAGTCGGCCCTGCGCGAAGGTCGCCGACCGCTGTGCATTCGTGGCCTCGGGCGGCATGCGCAGAAAATCACCGCCGTCGGCACGGCCGGCGTCTTCCACCTTGAGGACCTCCGCGCCGAACTCGGCCAGCAACTGCGTGCAGGCGGGCCCCGGTAGCAGTCGAGTGAAGTCCAGCACCCGGATGCCGGCAAGCGGCGGTGGATCGTCGTGTGGCGAGGATTCGGTCATCCTGGCTTCACTCCATGGATAAGGGGACGGGTCTACTTGAGTTCGACGTGGATCTGGTTCCACATCGACTGCTGGTCGAGGTAGTGCCCGCGTTCGTACACAAAGAGCGGGACGGTCGCAGCATAGTTGCTCAGATCACGAAACCGCATCAGAGAGACCCGGTCCGGTTCGAAATGTTGATCCGACCCGAGCAGGGCGTCGATCTCGTCTTTCAGTCTCGCGATCTCGCGGCGCTGTGTCTGGATCGATCGGCTGAGTTCGTCGTTTGTCTGCGGGTGGGCCTGTCGTTCGCCGGCCGCGGCCAGACGTTCGCGCTCGATCTGGCGGGCCTCGTCGAGGGCCAGCGCCTGTTCCATCGAGTTGGCCCTCGCCTTCAGGCGGCCGATCTGTTCGGCCATTTCGGTCTTGAGGCGATACCGAATCCGGATCATGTCGTTACCGACGACCTGCTGCAAGAGATTGTCGTAAGCCGCCTGGAGTTCCGGCCGCCCGCTCAGTTTTTGTGCGAGCGCCTCGCCGCCGAGTCGCTCGACCACCGCCCGGCTTGCCACGCCAGCCCGTGTCTGTTTAAGTAGAAGCGTGTTTTTCAACTGGCCCTGAGGAGTGAAACTCCCTTTCAGGATCCGTTTGTAGCGGATCTCCGCGTTCAGTTCCACGGCTTGCGCCTTGGTGTCTTCCGCTGCGGCATTTTCGCTACCTACTCTGCCACGGGCGCTCGCCTGCAGTCCCGCCGAGGCCTGGATCGCGTATTCCCGGCTCGATTCGAAGCCGCGCTCCTTCAGGCTGAGGTCGCTCACCGATTCCCGGGTAAGACCGGCACCGAACTGGGCACGAACGCCCGCCTGCGCGCTGACCGAGGCTGCACCGGTGGCCAGTGTCGGCGCCTTGACGCCTGCGCTCGCCTGCGCACTCGTCTTGATGGCATCCTTGTGACGCGTGCTCGACGCAATCTCGCGTGCGGATGCGAGATCCTCGTGGCGAATCGAGCCAGGGTCATCGATCAATTTCGTCACGAACCGGGTCAGGTCCCTGCGACCGGCCTCCGAATCGTCGAACCTGAGCCTGAAGCCCTCGATTAGCGCGCGGCTCGCTTCAACACCCAGTTTGGCCCCGATGCTCACGATCGTGTTCGCCGGCGTGACGCTTACCGAGGCATCGATACCGTAGAGCCCGTCGCTGCCTGCTCGCAGCGTCAGTCGATAGCCTTCCGTCCCACGCTCGATTTCCAGGTTGGCGACCGTTGATTGCTGGGTTCGGGCCGCGCCGCCCACCACGCCGATACGAAGACCCGCACTCGCCTGCCAACGGCTGCCGGCGAAGTATTTGATATTGCTGCCGACCTGCAGGGCATCGATGAGCCGGCTCGCCTCGCCGGAGCCGTTCGAGTCAGCCGGGGCCTGCCCCACCTCCTCGGCATTGGCAGCCTGAGTGTCCTGGGCATTCAGGGAAGCGCCGTCGATACCTGCTTCGCGGGCCCAGAGCGCCACTTCGGTGGGCCCGAAGCTCTGAGCCAGCTGATGTCGGATCTCGGGTGCGAAACGGTCGGTGTCGATGCCCCAGTCCTTCAGGCGTGCAGAGATTGAACCAAAGTGTTCGGCCGGCCGAAAATTGGATAAGTTGTATCCCTCCTTGGCTCGTTCTCCCAACTCGGTCAGGA
>JBIKTA010000013.1:0-13693 GCA_044348315.1 Burkholderiaceae bacterium
GGACCGGCTCGCGATCAGATTGGTTGTGAGCGCGAGGACGCCTTTTTCGAGCAGGATCTGCTCGGCAGCGTCGAGCACCCGGTTGAAGGTGAGGAGCCCGCGGCGCTGCAGCGGCCTGCGTCGAAGCTGAAGCGTGTCGGGACTGGGGGCGAGCGCAGGGCCAGAGTCATCGGCGAGGTCAGCGTGCAACTTTGTCATGGCTCAATGATAGACCCCCCGTCTTTCGGATGGGAGGGCAGGTTGAGCCGGATCAAAGCGCAGGGCTCAGCGGTTCTCGTTGGTCAGTGCCGTGCGGATCTCCCGCAGCTTGGCCTTGAGTTTTTGCGCGTGCTCGGGGCCCATCCGGAGCAGGATTCGTTGCCCGACCGAACGGCGCTCGAGACCCGGGTCGGCATACTCGTAGAGCACCCTGGGCTGGATCAGCTCAATGGGTCCCGCGGTGACCGGGGTACCCAGCATGTCGTCGATTGCCTCGACCACCCGGTCGTTGAAGTGCCGGTCGGGATAACCGATCGAGGTGTATTCTTGCTGGAACAGCGGGTAGAAGCGCTTGTAGAGGCCGACCAGCCGTCGCGTGTCGATGCTGGTCGCCATCCTCACGAATTCGTCATAGCGGCCGGCGTTAGCCGCGGCGATCACGGATGCTTGACCTTGGCGTTCGATCCGCACGGGTCCTCCAGTCGCGTTGACCGCGCGGTACTGCATCGACATCGTATCCCCGGGCAGGTTGTCGATCGTGAGCACCACGCGGCGCACGACCTCCGAGGGCAGGGTGAAGCGCAGGATCTGCTCGCGTCCCGGGATCGCGCTCAGGGCGCTAGAGATCGCTTTGTCCGCGGCCGGTGGGTCCAGCGTCGCGGTACCGGGATCAATCGGGCCGGTCCCAGACAGTGAACGCTCGATCGGATAGCGGGCCGCACCGGGCGGGATCACGCCTTCGACCGATGGCGTGCCAGGCATGCCCGCCTGTCCCGGTGCACCGCCCGCCGTGCCTGGCGTGACCGAGCCGAAAGCACCCGGCTGAGTGCCGGCGCCCGGTTGCGTGGCGCCAGGCCATCCCGGAGCCCCGGTTGCAGCCGGTGATCCACCCATTTGGGCGTTGACGCCGGCCGCCGGTGCCCCGGCGGCGCCCGGTCCCGAACCAAGAGGACCAGCACCCGGCGTCCCGGGTGCTGATACCCCAGCGGCCGCGCCGCCCGCGGTGCCTCCGGTGGCCGACCCGCTCCCGCCGCCCGCCACGGACGAACCCCCCGCAGGCGGAGGCGGTAGTCCAGGCTTGGGTGCGGAGCTCACAGTCGGGCGTGATTTCGGCTCCGACATCGACTGCCACAGGTACCAGGCCCCTGCCAGTAGTACGACCAGCAAGACAGCGAGTGCCCAGGGTAACCAGCGTCTGCCCGAGCCCGCGTTGGCGTCATCCAGCGCGAACGGATCCTTGTTGAGAGGCTCGATCATCTAGGGTCCTTACGGGAAAGTCGGTACACGGCCCAGTCGTGGCAAAGGGATCATGTCAGGTTTGGGAAGGGTATCACTTGCGCGCACCGCGGCCGAATGCCAGCGTGGCTGCGGCGATGATGTTATCCCGCAACCATTGATGGCCCGGGCGCTGAGTCTGGCGGCTGTGCCAGAGCATCTCCACGTGAACCTCGGGCATCTCGAAGGGCAGGTCCCGCACGACCAATGCGTGCCTCATGCCGTTCGAGGCCAGGAAATGGCGCGGCAGCACAGTGAGCAGGTCGGATCGCGAGACGACCTGACCGGCGGTGAAGAACTGGTTGACGGTGAGCACAACGCGCCGGGTTCGACCCAGGTCGGCGAGCGCCTGGTCGACGAAACCGAAAGGCCGGCCCGAGAAACTCACCAAAAGGTGTCGGGCGGCGCAGTAGGCATCGATGGTGAGCGGGCTCTTGGCGAGCGGGTGCTCACGGCGCATCACGCACACATACGCGCCTGAATAGAGGCGGCTGTGGCCGAATGATTCGGTCCGCCCTTCCTGGGACGCCAGGGTGAGCGCGGAGATGGTGGCCGGGAAAAATCCCAGGGCGATGTCGACCTCTCCGCCTTCGAGCAGTTCCCGGGGATCGCGGGTGGTCAGGGGAAGCACCCGCATGGAAACGCCCGGAGCCTGGGATTCGGTGCGCTGCAACAATGACGGAATGAGCGAGGCAGCAGTGGAGTCTGCCATCGCGAGTATGAAGGTCGCGTGGGCCGAAGCGGGGTCGAAGACGGTGGGCGCAAGCGTTTCCCGCAGTTGCTCCAGCGCCGTATGAATCGCAGGCCCAATTGACAGGGCGTAGGGGGTGGGCTCGACCCCGTACCCCGCTCGGGTCACCAGTTCGTCACCGAGCGATTCGCGTAGCCTTTTCAGGGCATTGCTCGCCGCCGACTGGGTGAGGGCCAGCTTAGCCGCGGCTCGGGTCAGATTGCGCTCGGCAAGAAGCGCATCAAGCAGGCGAAGCAGATTGAGGTCCAGGGTGCGGAAATTCGGCATCGAGCGCGTACTCAATAAATATTCATGATTGTGATGGTATGTATCATAAACATCCATTGGAAAAATATTTCGCCGCACTGCATCATTCGTTCATACAAAAAACTCCTCCTCGATTCAATTTCAACAACGGATCCCATCATGAGTGCGCAAGTCCAATCCGGACTCAGTTATTCCCACCCCGCCGTCGATCGTTTCGTCGACGCCTTTCAAAATATTCAGGCCTTGACTCAGATCGCGGTGGATGCGGGCCGGCAACTCGTGAACTCGCCCGTGTGGGCGCGTATCGGCGAGTCCCTCGAGCGCTACAGCCAGCGGCGGGTCGAAGCAATGATCATGCGCGACCCCCGTATCTCGGACGAAATTCGGATGGCATTGCTTCGGAGCGATTCCCGCCACGGCTGATCGCAGCCGGCAATGCCCTCGTAACCGTGTCTCCTCCACCTCCACGAAGGTGGTTCGGCCCCCAGATTTCTTTGGGGGCCTTTTTTTTTGGTGCCCCCGTGGTCCCGCGGGCGTGGAGTCGACCGTGCCCGAGGCTCAGTCGGCCAAGGCACGAAATCGACCGGGTTCCTCTTCGATCACCCTGCCGTCGGCAACCAGTTCGTCCAGGTGCTGCAGGATGCAGCGACGCTCGGCGCAGCGCATCCATCCCTCGTTTGCCGTGCCCGGCCGGTACATCACGCCGGCCGCAACGAGTTCGTCCACGCGGGCAGGCCCGGACCCGAGCAGCTGAAGGATCCGCGCTTCGCGCGCATCGATGCGCGCCGCAAAGGCCGCGAGCTGAGACAGGAACGATTCACGGGAGCGGATGATTCCCTTGTGGTGAGAGGTGATCCAGACCTGTGCTGGCAAGCGTGCGAGTCTGTCAATCGTCTTCCTGAAGTCTGCAAGGCTGGAGCACGCGTCGCCGTAATACGGCCCGAAGCTTGACAGGTCGATATCGCCAACGAATGCGATTCCCGCGGGCTCGATCATCAACACGCAGTGGCCTGCCGTGTGGCCGGGCATGTGGATCGCATGAATCGACACGCCGCCCAGGTCCCAACGTGTGCCGTCCGCATAGCCCTTCGCATCGGGCCGTGCCTGCCAACGGAATTCGTCGATCACTTTCTGGTGCAGCGGCTCGAGCGATGCGGCATCGTAGCCGTAGTGGGCGGCGAGCCCCGCCCAGCTGCGGGCTGCCGCCACATCGGCCTCGTGGACGTGGAGTGGCCGGTCCGAAAAACGTCCGATGCCCGCCATGTGATCTTCGTGAACATGACCCAGGATCATCAGATCGGCGTGTGCGAGTTCGGCATCGAGACTGAGCGAGACCTGATGCGAATCGAAGACCGCAACGGCGTCCGACCCGCTCACCAGCAGTTGATTGCCGTCGGGGAACTTGCCCTGAGTATTGGCGGTCCATACGGTGACCGGCCCCACTTCGGTTCGGACAATGCTTGTCATGACAACGAATCCGGACCGGGGGCTATGAACGATCGTTCAGGCCGAGGCCGGCCGATGTCAGACTTCATTGCACTGCAAACTCGCCATTGATCTCGACCGCAATGCCGCGCGGTAGCGAGGCCATGCCGACCGCCGTGCGTGCGTGACAGCCCTTTTCAGGCCCGAACAATTCGAACACCAGGTCGGATGCACCGTCGATGATGCGCGGCATCGTCGTGTAATCGGGGGTGACGTTACACATGCCGAGCAGACGCACGACCTGGGTGATGCGATCGAGATCGCCCAATTCCTGCTTGAGCGTCGCAAGAATCGTCAACATGACCGCGCGCGCTGTTGAATAGCCTTCCTCCTCGGTGATGTCCACACCAAACTTGCCGGTCTGGCGAACACCCGGCAGAAGGGGAAGGTTCAGGCCGTGCCCCGATACGTAGACGATCGGACCGACTCTGACACAGCCCCTGCGATTGTTCTTGGGGAAGGTGAAGGGCTCGGGCAGGGTGAAACCCATTTCGGCCAGTTTCGTTTCGATACGGCTCATGATTGCGGTCCATTCAATTCTGAAGATGACGAGAGCGTGGCGAGGCCCGCGCGCCTCGCCCACCACTGACGCAGCCATGCAGTGGTGCCGCCGAGCAAGACGATCTCCCTCAGTGCATCTGGAACGGGCGGGAACTGAAGCACGAGACTGCGGCTGTGGTTGGTGAATCGGCCCGACAGAAAGTCGAGCTCGATGTCGTCGCCGGTTGCGCAGGCAGAGGTCGCGCCCGAGCAGCCAGTCAGCACGGGTAGCCCGATGCCGATTGCTTCCCGGTAGGCGAGAAAGGGCATTGATTCACACACCAGGCCGAGGCCCAATGACTGCATGGCGATGTAGCCCTGCATCTTGGGCCCCATCCCGAAATTTCGACCGGCCACGATGATGTCGCCCGGGCGGCAGCGCTCCGGGAACCCCGGATCGGTCTCCTCGAAGAGATGGGGGATGATGTCCTTCGGGTCGTAGCGCATCTCGGAAACGATGCGCATCGGCACGACGCCCCCCATGTGGGGAACGTCATGCCCGAGCCGGTAGCAGCGGCCTCTGAGAATCAGCGTGTCACGCATGGCGGCTTGGATCGCCCGCTCACTGCCGCGGAATGCCGGCAGCGCGGATCGTGCTGCCCCATTTGTCGAGCTCGACCCTGATGTGACGCGCAAACTCGTCAGGACGGCTCGCGACGATAGCCGAGCCATCGACGGTCAGCCGCTCGGCGACATCAGGCTGAGCCAGGATCGCTGCGATCTCCTTGTTGAGTCGCTCAACGATCGCGGGCGGTGTGCCGGCGCGGGTCATCAGGCCCACCCAGGCGGTGACCGAATAGTCCTTCACCCCGGCTTCCTGAACGGTTCCGACATTGGGCAGCAGCTTCATGCGGTCGGCTCCCGTCACGCCCAGCGCCTTGATCTTGCCTTCGCGGATCATGGCCATCACCTGCGCGGGTGAGGTGCAGAGCATCTGCAACTGGCCGCCAATCAGGTCGGTCATGGCAGCGGGAATGCCCTTGTACGCGACGTGATTGAACTTGATGCCGGCCATGCTGTCGAGCAGTTCCATGCCGATGTGGGCAGCGGTGCCGATGCCCGAGTTACCCATGGTCAACTTGCCCGGTTGCTGGCGCGCGAGCGCGAGCACCTCGGCGAAATTGTTGGGCGCAAACGAAGGCGAACCGACCACCACGAGCGGGATTGCGGTCGTCTGAATGACCGGCAGAAAGTCGGTGAGCGGGTCGTAGGGCACCTTGAGTCGCAGACTCGGGTTGATCGCGTACGTGGTCGTGACGAGCAGCAACGTGTGGCCATCGCCCGCGCTTTGCTTGGCGGCTTCGACGCCGATCAGCGTGCCCGCCCCGGGGCGGTTGTCGACAATCACTTTTTGGCCCAGCCTCGCGCCCAGCCGATCGGCAATCATCCGGCCCTGTGTGTCGAGTCCATCGCCCGCTGGAAACGGGACGATCAATCTGAGCGGTTTGTCGGGATAAGCGAAAGCGGCCGAGCAGAAAAGTGCGGCAGCAAGAGCGAGGGCACGTTTGAACATAACGGACTCCTTATGGAAAATCAGAAATGACGCGGATCGGTAATGCGGCCGGCGACGGCCGAGGCTGCGACTGTTTCAGGGCTGCCCAGGAACAGCCGCGCGTCACGGGCGCCAAAGCGTCCGTGGTTGTTGTTGGTGGCGGTCGAAATCGAAACCTCGCCTGAGGCAAGCGGCCCGACCACGGCATCGTTGCAGGGACCGCAGCCTGCGGGCAGTACGACCGCCCCGGCCTCGATGAACACCTGCAATTGGCCCTCAGCCCCCAAGCGCTTGAGCGTCTGCTCGGAGCCGGGCACGATGAACAGTCTGACTCCGTCGGCGATGCGCCGGCCGCGCAGGATTGCCGCGGCACCGGCCAGGTCCTCGTACATCGATGAGCCGCAGGAGCCGATGAAGGCATGCTGGATCGGCTGGCCGGCGGCTTCGCTCACCGGCACCGACTGGTGGAGTCCGCCCGGCAGCGACACCTGCGGCTCGAGCGATCCGATCTCGAGGGTGAATTCCGCCGCGTACAACGCAGTGGGGTCGGACCCGACGGGCTCAAACGGTCCCTGGGCGCAGGCGCGCGCGTACTCGAGGATGGCTTGGGAGGGAGGAAAGAAAACGCCGTAGGCACCCAGTTCGGTCGGAGCCGAGCACAAGGACGTGCGCGCGGCCAGATCGAACTGATCGAGTTCGCCAGCGAACTCGAGGATGCGGTAGTCAAGGTCAAACGGAATCGTCCCGTCCTTGATGAGCTTGCCGATGTGATTGCCGAGATCGCGGGCGTGAACGCCCGTCGCAAGCCGCCCCCGAATCGTCAGACGCAGGGACTCGGGCACCATCAGCCAGTTCGAGCCCGTGGCAATGACCCGCGCCATTTCGAGACCGACGCGAAACCCCACGGCGCCAATCGCTCCGGCATTGGTGCAGTGACGGTCGTTGTCGAAATAGAACATGCCCGGACGCACGATGCCGGTTTCCATTGGGAACACGTGCCCATGGCCGCCGCGTCCCACATCGAAAAAGCGGCCTACTTTCCAGTCTCGGGCAGCTTTCCGCACGATCGAGCCATAAAGCGCCGCGCGAGGGCTGCCGTAGAGCACCTCATGGTCTGTGACGAGCATGACCTTGTCCGGCTCGGCGAGCCGATCGATGCCGAGCTCATCGAGCATCCTCTTGATGCCAGGCAGCACGTTGTCGTGGATCATCGCCAGATCGGGCGTGGCCACAACGATCTCGCCTGGACGCACGCGCTCGAGCCCGCTCGCACGGGCGATGATCTTCTCCGGGCCGGTCATGCCGGCGACTGGGATTGAGCGCTGGGAAAGGTGTGAAGCAATCATGAACTGAGGATACCTGCGTCGGCCGCCTTCCGCTCGCTTTCCCGGGTGTTCTTCGAATATATTCGGGGTCCGGCCGCCCCGGTTTGCAGCCCAAGGTGTGCCTGAAACAGCACATCGCGGGCGAAACAGGCGGAATGTTTCCGCGCAGCGTGCGGAACCGGGATCGATCCCAAACCCTTGCTTCGTAACATGACCTCTGACGATTTACCTGAACGCGAGCGCGCGGAGTCTCCTGCAGCGCCCAAGTCCGAGCCGAGTCTGCCCGAGCCTTCCGCGAGCCTGGCGGGTCGGGATGATGGGCCGGGTCTGTCCGCGCCCGTGCCGCGCCAGTCCCTCCATCGTCGCGTGATCGAGACTGAGGGTTTTCTGCGCGAGGACGGTTTGTTCGACATCGAGGCCCGCCTGATCGACACCAAGGGACGGGCCTATCGCGACACCCTGGGCCGTGAACGTCGTGCGGGCGACAGGCTGCACGACATCTGTGTTCGTCTGACGCTCAGCACCGACATGGTGGTGCAGGACATCGAGGTGGCGATGCCCACCACCCCCTTTTCGCTCTGCAGCGGGGTGATGCCCAATTTCCGCTGCCTGATCGGCGCGCGGATCGGGGGCGGCTGGCGGCAGACGGTTCGAGAGCGCGTGTCGAACACCGACGGTTGCACGCACGTGCGCGAGATGCTCTCCGTGATGGCGACCGTCGCATTCCAGACCATGGCGAGTCTTTCGTTGCGCCAGATCGGACTGAAGGGCGCCGCGCCCTCGCAGCCCACCGGGCGCCCTCATTTCATCGACGGCTGTCATGCCTGGGACTCAGGCCTTGGCGTTGTCGCCCATCTCTACCCGCAATTTTCGAGGAAATCATGAGCACCGCGTCGTATTCCAAGGGCTTGTACGATCTTGGCAATGGTCATCACGCCTACCTGGTGCCCGATGGCAGCTGGGGCTGGTCCAATGCAGGACTGATCGAGGATTCGGGGCAGACCATGCTGGTCGATACACTCTTCGATCTCAAGATGACTGGCGAAATGCTGGCGGAGATGCGAAGGGTCGTGCCGGCGAGCGCTCAGCTCGGCGCGGTGATCAATACCCACGCCAATGGCGATCACACCTTCGGCAATCAGCTCGTCGAGGGCGCACGCATCATTGCCTCGCAGGCATGCGCCGAGGATATGAAGCTGCGACCGCCCGAGGAACTCGCCCGCTGGGGGCGCGAATGGCAGCAGATGGGCCTCGCGGGTCAGTTCTGGCAGGAGGTGATCGGTTCGCGCTTCAGTTTTGAGGGCATCCGGCTGACCCTGCCCACCGAGACCTTTAGCGGTGAGATGACGGTTCAGGTCGGCAACAAGGAGGTTCGGCTGATCGAGGTGGGGCCGGCGCACACACGTGGTGATGTGCTGGTCTATGTGCCTGATGATCGCGTCCTCTACACCGGCGACATTCTGTTCAATGGGGGGCATCCGGCCATCTGGGCGGGGCCGCCCTCCAACTGGATCCGGGCCTGCGATCTGATGCTCTCCTGGGATGTCGAGACGGTGGTGCCCGGCCATGGTCCGCTCACCGACAAATCGGGCATTCGCGACTTCAGGGACTACCTGCTCTACATGCAGCGCGAGGCCCGGCGCTGCTATGACGAGGGCATGAGCTTTGAGCAGGCTGCCGACCACATCAGCCTCGATCGGTGGGCGCATCTGTCGGAGGCCGAGCGCCTCTACGTCAATGTGTACGCGTTTTACCGTGAGTTTTCAGGGGGTGCGCTGCCCAAACCCGACTTCATGGCGCTTTACCAGCTGATGGCCAAACGCCACTTCCGGCAGCATTCGGCACCGGGCCACGACTGCGGCCAGGCCGGTTGCACCGGCGGGCACTGAGAATCGGTGCGTTCGTCCCGCCTCGCCCTCGTTCTGCTTTTCGCTGTCGCCTTGATATGGGGCTACAACTGGGTGGTCATGAAGCACGCGACCGCCCATGCGCCAAGCATTCCCTTCGTGTCGGCGCGCCTGTTCATCGCAGCAGCCTGCCTATTTGCCTTTGCGGTCGTGACGCGCAGGACCCTCAGGGTGGGTCATCCGGTTTCGGTGCTGGGCATCGCATTCTTCAATTCGATTCTGGCCTTCATGCTGATGATGCTGGCAGTCGAAAGCGGCGAGGTGGGCAAAAGCGCGATCCTGGCTTACACGATGCCCTTTTTCGTGATTCTCATTGCCTGGCCCGTTTTGGGCGAGCGGCCGAGCGGTCTGCAATGGCTCGCCACGGGCGTGGCGCTCGCCGGCATCCTGCTCCTCCTGGATCCGTCGCGTGAACCGGGCAGGGCCGAGCTTTACTCGCTGGTGTCGGGTCTTGCCTGGGGCATCGGTGTGGTCCTGATTCGCCGACACCAGACCCTGCATCCCGACGACTCGCTGGCGCTCGGTGCCTGGCAGAACCTCATTGGTGCCTGCGTGCTCGGGTTTTTCTGCCTGCCCGATGGCTTCAGCGGCTGGGACTGGAGCCCGATGCTCGTGTTCGCTCTCGTCTACAACGGGGTGGTAATCAGCGCCGCGAGCCTCGTGCTCTGGTTCTGGCTGCTGCGCAATGTGAGCTCCGGCCTGGCCAGTCTCGGCACGCTTGCGACCCCGGTGTGTGGGCTGATTGCGGGCATGATCGAGCTTGGGGAACGCCCTGCGCCGCTTGACTGGGTCGGTATCGTGCTGGTGGTGGTCGCGCTGGCCATTACCGGCGTGGCCGCCCACCGTAGTCTGGGCCGTCGTTTTTGATTTAAATGGAGAAGGACTGAAATGGATGTTCGTGATGCCTTGCTCGCGCGGTATTCGGTACGCGCCTTTCTCGATCGGCCGGTGGACCTCGATCTCGTTCGCGACATGCTCAACGTCGTGGCGCGAGCGCCGTCGGGAGGCAACCTTCAGCCCTGGACGGTTCACGTGCTCGCAGGCGATGCCATTGAGCGCTTCAAGGCGCTGATCGCCTCAAAGATGGATGCGGGGGTGGTGGAAAAACCCGAGTTCAATGTGTATCCCCCGCAGATCTGGGAGCCGCTGCGCGGGCGTCGGTCGACGGCTGCGCGCAAACGTTTCGAGGCCTGCGGCCTGGTTGAAGGCCCAGAGACGACGCGCCTGATGCAGCGTTTGAACTATTCATTCTTCGGTGCGCCAGTGGGGCTGTTTTTCTTTCTCGACAGGCGGGCCGGGCCGCCCCAGTGGGGCGACGTGGGCATGATGATGCAGAGCTTCATGCTGCTCGCGCTCGATCATGGACTGGCCACCTGTCCGCAGGAAATCTGGTCCAACTGGCCCAAGTCGATCGCCGAGTTCATGAACATTCCTGATGATCTGATGCTCTATTCGGGCATGTCACTGGGCTACGCTGATCATGGAGCGGCGATCAACAGCTTCCGAACTGATCGAGAGCCGCTGCAGGGCTTCTCGCATTTCCATATGGATTGATCGTCGTTACGACCGATTACACTGACGTCGAAGCAAGGTGCTGGCGAGATCACGAGCGGGCGACTTTTCGGGGCCGGTTTGGTGAGCGTTCATGTTCTGGAGGGGCATCCAATGATCGTAGCTTTTTCGCGGCTTATGGCCGCAGTGCTGGTCTGCCTGGTTGTCATGGGCACGCAAGCGCCGGCGGTACGCGCGCAGGCAGCGGCAAACAGCCCGAGCACCGGTCTGCCGGCCGGCGCGGTGGCGACGGTCAACGGCGCCGTGATCAGCAAGGCCGAGGTCGATCGGGTGATCGCCCGGAACAAGGCTCAGGGTCGCGAAGACACGCCGGAGCTGCGCGCCGCGATCAAGGACGAGCTCATTGCCCGCGAAGTCCTCGCGCAGGAGGCGGTCAAGCAAAAGCTGGATCGAAGCGTCGAGGGCAAGCTCCAGCTCAACCTGGCCCGTCAAAATGTGCTGGTGGAGTTGTTGCTGGCCGATCATCTCAGCAAGAACCCGATCACCGATGCCGCAATCCGTACCGAGTACGAGCGTCAGATCCGTTCGCTCGAGGAGCGCGGCGGCAACCAGCAGTACCGTATCAGGCAGATCGCGGTCTCCGCTGAAAGCGAGGCTCGCGGTGTCATCGCGCGTATTCGCAAGGGGGAGTCGATGGAGGATCTGGCCCGGCAGCTCTCGATTGCGCCCAGCAAGGAGCAGGGCGGCTTGCTCGACTGGCTCTCGCCGCTCCAGATGGTGCCCGCCATCTCGAGTGTGGTCGTCAATCTCAAGGCCGGTACGCTCGCGGCCGCGCCGATCCTGATCCAGGGGGGATGGAATGTGATCCGGGTTGAAGAGATCAGACCGTTTCAGCCGCCCACACTCGATCAGACCCGCGATCAGGTCCGGGAGTTATTGATCCGTGAGCAGCGCGCGGCGCTTCTTCGCAAGCTGCGCTCGGAGGCCAAGCTGGTCCAGTAGATTGCGCCAGGCCGCGCGGCTGCCCGAATTCCCATCCGCGTGAGGGGCCGCGGCCAGCCTTCCGTCCGGATTCGATTACATTCGAAGGCAGTCCAGTCAACAGGAGGTCTTTCATGAAAGTCAGTTTCGGCCGTTTCGCCTTCGTTGTCGCCGCCGGCGTGGTCGCGGCCTTGCCCGCCGTCGAGGCGCTCGCTCAGGCGTCACCCTATCCGTCCCGTCCGATTCGGCTTCAGGTCCCCTTTGCTCCCGGCGGTACGACCGACATCATCGCCCGCGTCATTGCCGATCCGCTCGGACGGGCACTGGGTCAGCCGGTGATCATCGAGAACCGGGCGGGAGGTGGCGGCGTGGTCGGTGCAACCGAGACCGTTCGTGCCACGCCGGATGGGTATTCGTTGGGTATGGCAACGGTGTCGACGACTGCGGCCAATCCAGCCATCAACGCGAAAATCCCCTACAACCCGATTACGGACTTCACGCCGATCATCAACATCGCGGCCACGCCCAATGTGATCGCGGTGCATCCGAGCTTTCCCGCGCGTGACTACAAGGCGATGCTTGCGGAGCTCAAGAGCAACCCCGGCAAATATTCGTACGCCTCATCGGGCACGGGTGGAATCGGCCATCTGCAGACCGAACTCTTCAAAAGCCTGGCGGGCGTCTTCATGACCCATATCCCCTACCGGGGTGCAGGTCCGGCGCTCAACGATACGGTGGGCGGGCAGGTGCCCCTGATCTTTGACAACCTGCCCTCGGCGCTCCCCTTCATCAAGGCCAACCGGCTGATTCCGAAGGTGGTGGCGGCGCCCGAGCGGCTGGCGGTCCTGCCCAATGTCCCGACCTTCAAGGAAGTCGGGCTCGAGCCGGTCAATCGTATGGCGTACTACGGCATTCTCGGACCCAAGGGGCTGCCCCGTGACGTGGTCGATCGCATCAACGCTGCCACCCGCAAGGTCCTGGCCGATCCGGCGGTGCGCAAGCGCATCGAGGATACCGGCTCGTTGCTGGTGGGCAACAGCCCTGAGGAATTTGCTGTACAGATCAAGGCCGAATTCGAGGTCTACAAGCAGGTCGTTGCAGACCAGAAACTCACGCTCGATTGATGGCGATTGGCGTGGATGAGGAAAGTATCGCTTGCGCAGCTTGAGGCGTTCAATGCCATCCTGAGGCTGGGCTCGTTTCGGGCGGCTGCGCAGGCGCTCAACGTGACCCAGCCCACCATCACCCTGAGGGTCCGCGAGCTCGAATCGGCTCTTGGTGTGAGGCTCTTCACCAGGGTGGGCCGTTCGATGCGACTGACGGCTGAGGGCACCCTTGTCGGCGATTACGCCTCGCGCGAGGTGGGTCTGATCGAGGAAATGCTCGACCAGATCCGCAGCCGCGATCCGCTCAAGACCTTTTTGCGCTTGGGCACTTCGGACATGGTCGCCATCACCTGTCTGCCCGAAATCATCCAGATCATCGAGCAGACCCACCCCCTATTGAAGATCGAAGTGACGGTCGCGAGCAGCCTTGAGCTTTCGCGCCTGGTGTTCGAGCGCAAGCTCGATGTGGCCTTGATCTCCAACCCGCAAGTCATCGAAGGGGTGCAACTGCGCGAGATCGCGCACGCCGAGGTGGCTTGGCTGGGCATTCCCGACCCGGTGCTGTCTCGCGCGAATCTGCGACCCGCTGATCTTGCCCATCGAAAAGTGCTGACCGTGCCCGCGCCCAATGTGCTGAGTTCGTACATTGGGGACTGGTGTGCCGAGCAAAATGTGCCGATGTTGAGCGTGAGCACCTGCAACAGCGTGGCGATCATTGCGAGACTCGTCGCAGCAGGCGTGGCGATCAGCGTCTTGCCCACCTGCGTGCTCGCTGACGAGCTTGACGCGGGCGAGGTCGTTCGCTACGGGGAGAGAACGACCTTTGCGCCCATCAGGATCGGCATGGCCTTTCAGAAGAACATCCGTTCAGACAG
>JBIKTA010000309.1:0-4184 GCA_044348315.1 Burkholderiaceae bacterium
CCGGCGGACGGCGACGGCGAAGCGCCTGAGCCCTCGCTCGCGATACGGTCGTCGATGCGCTTGATCACCTCGGCCATGGCGGCGCGTTGTTCGGTCTGATCCGCGGGCAGCGCATCGAACAGTCGGCCCATCAGGGTGCGCGCTGCGCTGAGATTGCCGATCTGGAACTGCGCGGCACCCATCAGTGCGACGGCCTTGGCGTCATCGGGGTCGAGGCTCATCGCCTGCTCAAGCAGCTTGAGCGGTCGACCCACGAAGCTGCCCTGCGCTAGCAGGGCCAGCGACTCGGCGAACTCGGCCAGCATGCGCGCGCCGGGCGGATTGAGCCGCAGCGCCCGCTCGAAGGCCTCGACCGCGCCGGCGTGGTTACCCTGAAACTTGCGGGCGCTGGCGAGGACCAGCCAGGCTTCGCCGTCGTCAGGGTTGGAGCGGACGCGCGCTTCGACCTGGGTGATCAGCTCACTCACCTGCTCGGCATTGAAACGCGGCGGAGCGCTCAGCATGGCGACGGTGTCGGGATCCGTCAGTTCTGGCGAACCCACCTGCAGGTAAACCAGGCCCGCGGCCCCGGGTAGCGCGATTGCGATCAGCGCTGCGACCAGTCGGGGCCCCAGCATCGAGACGGATTCTGTTGCAGGTGCTGACGGAGTGTGTTGGCCCTCGGGCAGTTCACGCGCCATCTGCTCGACGAGTTCCTCGAGGGCGGCATCCGCATCGGCAGGGCTCAGTCGGCCCGATGCCCGCTCGGCCTCGATCTCCCGACGGCGGTCGCGGTATACCGCAATCAGCGGGTCAGAAGCGTCCCCGCCCTGCGAGGCCGGCCGCCGCAGCAGCGGCCACAGCAGGCTCCAGAGCACGACAAGGGTGATCAGCGAAGCGGTCGACCAGAAGAACATCGGTTTAACCTGGATCCGGCAATTGGGGATGAACGAGAGATCGTCGAGGCATCGCCCAGGGATGATTGACGGCTGATTGTCGCATAAGCGTCTCGACCCTCCATGAGGGTTCATCCTTTCCGGGCGAGGGGTTTCGACACGAATCGATCCCGACTCATCGGCCTTGCTGGAGTGCTGTGATGCGCGTCCGGTCGGGCAGTGCAGCGGGTGGATACAGGATCACGGACTGACCGGCGAAGAGTCCATCGCGGATCCAGGCTGTTCGCGCATTGCGTGCGGCCACGATGACCGGTTGGGCCCGACTGCGTCCGCTTTCAACCACCAGGACCACCCACGCCTCGCCGCGACGTAGCAGTGCACCATTCGGCACGATCAGTGCGTCGTCCTCGGACAGGGTGATGATGGAAGCGTTCACCCGCCATCCGTCGCCCGATTGAGCGATCGAGTCTGGCTCTGGGTCCAGGACGACCTTGACCCGCTGCTCCTCGACGCCGAGTGCCGAGAGTCGGGTCCGGGCCACCGGTTCCAGCTGCCGTACGCGGGCGGGATGCCTGGGGGGACCGAGATCCAGCGACAGTCGTGCAGGCATGCCTGGCCGGATGCTCGCGGCATCCTGACTCAGCACGTCGATCACCACTTCGAGCCTGCCGGGGTCCGCGATCTCGTAGAGCGGCGCGCCGGCGGGCACGAAGGATTCATGCTCCTGAATGACGCGCAGGATACGTCCCTTGACGGGCGAGCGGACGGGCAGAGCCGATGCAGCTCCACTTCCCGGGGCACGCTCCGACCCCGTTTGCAACAGTGCGGCCTGTGCTGCAGCGTGTTCATGCGCGGCGCTCTCGACGGCCATTTCGGCGATGAGCAGGGCCTGGCGGCGCTCCTCGACCCCAAGCTCGTTCGTCTCGAGGGCAGCCTCGGAAATGAAGCCGTCGCGCGCGAGTTCCAGGTTTCGTCTGAGCTCGACGCGCGCGATCAGGAGTCCCGCCGCGGCCCGGTCGCGTGAGGCCACCGCTGCGTTCACCGCCGTCGCGGCCGCTGCTGCGCGCTCCCGCAGTCCCGTCAAGGTGCGCCAGTCGAGCATGGCGGGAGGCTGAGCCACGATTTGGGCGAGCGACTGATCGACGTCGACCGAGTCGCCCACCTGAAGCCGCGCCCGACTCACCTGCCCGGCAATCGGGGCGCTCACGACGAATCGATCCGTCACCCGGGTCAGCCCCTCCTCATCAATGGTGAGTTCGAAGCGCCCACGCTCGACAGTGGCCACCCGCACCTCAAGCGGCTTGGGCCGAACCGCCCAGGCCACCAGGGCTACGACGGCGAGGGTACCCGCGATCGCAGCGACCACCCTGCGCAGGCGTCGGGCGCGAGCGTCCGTCATTCCCGCACCTTCAGCACGGCGATCAGATCGAGTCGTGCGAGTCGCCGGCGGACCAGCCAGGCGCTCAAGAGGCCGGTGAGCAGTGCGCTTGCGACCGCCCAGACATAGGTGCGAGGCCAGATGATCACGGGGATCGTGAATGGGCCGCCGCTCATCATCGAGACCAGCAGATGCGCAAGGGCCCAGCCCGCCACGCAGCCGATGGGCATGGCGATCAGCGTCTGCAGGGCGAGTTCGCCCAGAAGCAGCCTCGAGACTTCCCGCTCGGTCATGCCCAGCACGCGCAGGGTGGCGAGTTCCCAGCGCCGTTCAGACAACGCAATCCGCGCACTGTTGTAGATCACGCCCACCGCGATCGCTGCCGCAAAGGCGGTCAGGACCGCCGAAAAGACCAGCATGTTTCGGCGTGAGCTCTCCTGAATACGGGCCAGCAGTTCGTCCTTCCGGAAGCTCGCGACAACCACCCGTCGTTCGCGCAGGGCCTGCTCGAGGAGCCTGTAGGCGCCCGCCTCGACCTGAAGCGCGGCCTGGTCGTGACGCAGCCCTTCGCCGCTCAGCCGAAGCAGTCGTTCGGGCGTCACATAGGCGCTGCGTCCCATCGGCTCCGGAAAGATGGATTCGACTTCGATCACTCGTCGCAGTCGACGGCCCTCGAGGAATTCGATTTCGACGCGGTCGCCCGTGACCACGCCGATCGATCGTGCAACTTTTTCGGAGAGAAGCAGACCGGTGTCGGGCGTTTTGCCAGGTCGTCCGTCGATCCCGAATGGCCGTCGCAGCACATCGTCGTCGGCCAGGGTCTCCAGACGCAGGCGCTCGGTTGCGTGCGGCCCGTGCAGGCGGATCGGCAGCCCCCGATGCAATTCGGCTGACAGTACGCCCGGCAGGCGCAAGAGCTCGCCGCGCGCCGACGCGCTCGCCGCAGGCTGCAAGGCGAGATAGACGTCTGCGGGCATCGCGAGTTCGAACTGGATATGGAGCAGGTGGTCGATCGCGTCGCGCCACCATACGCCCGAGATCAGGATGGCGACCGAGCCCGCAATGCCCAGCAGGGTGAAGAACGAACGGATCGGCCGCAGCAGGACGGCTCGCACGATCATCAGTCTGATCGGGTCGGCCGCAGGTCCAGTGCCCCCGATCGGACCCCGTCGCCACGCGGTTGGCGCAGGCGGCTGCATCGCTTCGGCCGGCGAGCACTTCAGGACGGTTCTAACCGGCATTGCCCCGGCCGCAGCCGCTCCAACCAGCGCCAGGGCAGCGGGTAGCGCTGCAACCTCGATTGGCAGCACCCAGGAAAATTCAGGAAACCGGAAATAGCCGGTGTACAGCTCTGTGAGCCAGAGGCCGAGGCGCGCGCCGAGCGCAATACCAACGGCGGCGCCGAAGCCAGCAATCGCAAGCGCGATCAGGAGGTAATGCGAGCCGATTGCGATGCCGCCGTAGCCCAGCGCGCGAAGCGTGGCAATCTGGTCGCGCTCGGTACTCACGCGTCGGCTGAGCACGATGTAGAGGACGAAGACCGAGACAGCGAGAAAGATCGTGGGCAGCACCGTCGCAAACACGCGCTGTTCGGCAATTTCCTGCGACAGTGCGCGATTCGAGAATTGGTCTTCCCGACCGTAGGCACCGCGTCCGCCATAGGGCGCGAGACGCTGATCGATCTCGACCATCTTGGCATCGCGGTCGGCTCCGCTCTGGAGGGTGAGTGTGAGGGTATTGAAGGCGCCATCCAGGTCGATCGCCCGTGCCAGGCGCTTGCGGTCCATCCAGATCAGGCCAAATGAGCGGTCGTCGCTCATGCCGCCGTGCGCGGCGCCCAGGATGTATTCGGGCGAGGAGGCCAGTCCGGTGATGATCAGGGTTTCGGTGCGTCCCTGGATGACGACGCGGATCACTTGACCTGGACGGAT
>JBIKTA010000310.1:0-4172 GCA_044348315.1 Burkholderiaceae bacterium
ACGGCGTGGATTTGTCACTCGACCCCCACTTGTATCCTCAGACCAGGTCACCCGTCGACCACCGCGCCGGGCTCAGTTCAGCTCGCGCGACAGCGCCAGCAGATGCGGTGCGATATCGCGAAGCGGCCAGACGGGCATACGGGCGAACTGCTCTTCTTCGATTACGCGCTCAAGCGACCTTATATGCAGTACGGCGTGATCGGGCCGGATCGGCAACTGCGTCACCACATCGAAGTGGACCTGCCCGGCCCCAGCCTGCCTCATGACATGGCGATCACCGAGTGGGCTTGCCCCGGCCCGGTTCAAGCGAGGTGGAGATTCAGATGATCCGCAGCGTGCATGTCGAGGGCTACCAGGAAGGCGACCTCATCGTCGCGCGCGTCGTACGCGACATCAGCGTGGCGGCGGGACAGCGAGATTCCGACCGATTTCGCCGGGATGCTGACCCCGCAGATAAACCGCACTCCTGGCTGACCTATCAGCAGCAAAGGCGTCCGTAAAAAACAGGGGCGCGCATCTCGCAACCGGAATCGCCCCCGGAGTGCCTTCCCGCGCGAAATGGGGCCGGGTCTCGCGCCGCTCCGGTTGCGAATCCCGTAGGCGAGAGCCTCTGCAACCTCTCGCCTGATGCGGCAAGGCCCGGCGAGTCGATCGCTGACTGTATTCGACTGGCTATTGAAGAAGATGGAGACCCAGGCTTGCTCGCAGCGGCGCAGGGTGACGCCGCTCGCACTCCCGGCATGACACAAGTGGCGCAAGTAGCCGGGTTGAATCGAGCGGCTATCTACAAGGCACTGCGTCGCGAGGCTCAGCCTCGCTTCGACACCGTCGGGAAAGCATGCCGGGCTCTAGTAGTCAAGTTGACTGCAACGGCCGCCTGAAAGAAATTCTTGGAAGGTATGGAGCCCCTTCAGGCGCGGGTTACCGCTGAAGTTTGATAGCGCAGCAGGCAGCGTTCGGTGGCGTCCTGGATTCGAACTGAAAATCAAGAAGTACAAACTTTGCTGCGCGCCCGTATCACGCATACGTGTTTCTGAACCGGCGCGGCGACCGAATGAGGACGCTGGTGTGCGACGGGTTCGGGATCTGCTTGACGGCGCGGCGGCTGCATGAGGGGCGATTGACCCCGGGGTCGATCAACAGCAACACGGCACTCACGCACGAGCAGTTTGATGAAGACACCAAATCCGACCCGCAGGCGCTCAGCGGCCAGCTCAGCGACGAGCCCTGACCCGGCGGGCATCCTTCTACTCGCTCTCGCCCACAGCCTCGACTTCGACTTTGACTTTGACCTTGCGGTCGATGGCCTTGTCCCGGAGCGCTTTCACTTCCTGATCGTCTTTCAGCAGCGGATCATTTTCAAGCGCCGCCAAAAGCGGGCTGTAATTCAGCACTGGCAAAAACGCACTGTGCGCGCGAGTTGCCAAATCCAGCACCTGAAGGGCAAGGGATTTTTTCAGCGCGGGATATTGAGTGCCATCGACGCTCGCGAACAGGCCATAGAGCCCGGACCCCGAGCCCTCCCGTAAAAACAGGAGGGGTAGAACGTCAGACGTGACCGCTGACGGCCCCGAATCGAGCACGACCTCAGCACCCGACAGGTTGGCGCCTGCCAAAGAGAATGACGCAGATTGGACATCATTCACCCCGATGACAATCAAGGCGTCGCTGAGCACAGCCGCCTCCATCTTCAAGGATCGAAGAGTCGACAGGCGAACCAACGACCCAGCGGCATTCAGCGGCAGAGTCTCACTGCTCTGGATATCGACCGCGTAGTGATGCCCGCCGGCCCCCTCCGAGCGCCACTTTGAATCGATGACGGCGACTTTTGGGGTGAACTCCCGGACGGCCCGAACCGCGACGGCCGAAGCAAGATCAGACCTCTCGGCCCGGAGCGCGGTCACGATGGCTCTCACACACACCGCCTGCTCCTTGCCGAACTCGCTGCCAGGCGGCAGGAGGATCGCCCGGGCGAGATCGACAACACGTCCGGCCTCGGCATTGCGCGCCGCAGCGGACTGCTGACCACCGGAAAACCAGGCCGCAAACAGACCGCCCAAGGCCCCGGCGTTTCGCGACAGCCCGAGACTGCGAATGGCGCGCGCGCGAACAGGGGCTGGAGCTCCCGGATGGGCCCCATCGATGGCACGCGCCAACTCGGTCCACCGGTTGTCTTTCGCCAAGGCGACGAGCTCGCCCGGTACCGCGGTCGAGACCTCGGATTTCAGCGCGGATACGGACGCCAGTGCCTGACGACCCTTGGGTTCAATCGCTGCGATGTGCTCACCACTTGCCTGGGTAATTTTCTGTCGGCCCGCCTCATCGAACACCGCGGCATCGGCCGCACTGGCCCAGGCCTCCAACGCGGCGACTTGCGCAGGATAGGCCGCCTCGATCTCACCGATGAGATCAACGCGAGCATCCGTCAGCGCCTGCTCCTCCGTCTCGATCAAGGCAAGCGAGTCATCGGAAGCGTCGCCCGCCCGAATGTGCGCCTCCTTCCTGAGATCCAGCTTTTCAAAGCGCTCGCGCAGGGACGCGATCTTGCCGGTGAGCGCCCCGACTCGCTGATCCTTCTCCTCGATGCTGCGAAGCAGATAGTTTGCGCTGTCCGGAAGCTGCTTCAGTTCCTTCGCCAACTGTCCGCGATCGTACTGGAGGCTATCAATCTCCGTTTGTACAACCTGCGTCGCCGCTCCGTGATCGCCGCGAAGCGCACCCAGTCGCCCCCGCAGCAACTCGAGTCTGGCAATCGGCAGGGAGAGTTCGTCGTGGCGCCCCCGCAGCTCGGCCGGGCGCTCCTTGAGCGTCCAGTCAAAGGGACGGGATTGACTATCATGAATCGCCTTGACCTCGGCAGGAATGAGGCCCGCCAGCTGCTTCTCGACGCTCGTCCGCATGATGCGGACCGTGTTCAGCTTTCGGTCAGTGAGCGTCAAACCCGTCTCGATCCGGGCTTCGCCGGGGGCGGGCTCGCCCTGCTCGCCATGAAGCGTGTCCTCCGCCGCCTGAAGAGAGTCGAGCAACTGAACGAGGCCATCGCAGCGAGCGCCCAGCGAGGCAGCCAAGCTGGCGGCAGCGCCGCGCTGGGCGGCATGGTCGCCCGCCACGCCCGCTCCCCCTGGCAACCGAGCCGCGTCGGCGGCCTCATCCGGCGAAGGGTCCGCCAACAGGCGCTGCGGGTCCAGTTCGCGCTCGTAGAGCGAATCGACCGCGAGTTTGAGTTCACGGCTCATCTGAAGCAGCGTCGTCCGCTCGGCCTCGCCCGGCTGCTCGCTCAGGCGCTTTCCGACGCTTTTCAATTCGAGTTCGACCAGCGCGCGAAACGCCCGGGTCTTGTCCGGATCAGCGCTGTTCCAACTCGTCGCATCCCCCACCAGCTCCGATATCTGCGCCTGCTTGTCCGCCAGACTGAACGCGCGTTCAATCGAAGCTCGCTCGGCATTGAGCGCGCCTCTTGACAGGCGCGCATGGGCCAGCCCGGACGCTGCCTGACCATCCAGGGAATCGAGCGTACGGACGAGACCAACCAGACTCTGAGTGCCCACACCGCGATTGATCTTCGCGCCGCCCAGATACCGGTCCAGCGCATCCATCACGCCCGGTTTGTCGGACCAGCCCTCGCGAACCAGCTGCCGCATAGCCTTGGCAAACTCGACCGCAGCGTCACTGCCTTTTCGGGCGGACGTGGTGATGGCGTAACGGCTATCGGGCTGCGACCGGAAGACGACATAGCCGGATCGCACCTTGCCGCTGCTCGATACGAGATCCGCTGCAGCCTCGCGCAAAAGCTTTCGCGCGGCGTCCCGACGTTTGGAACCGACGACTGCGGCGCCGCCGGTCGCGCGACCGAGTTGCAGCCGGTCACGCGTTCCCTGATCGACTCGAAAATTGCCCATTTCATCGATTCCTGTTTGAGATGATCAACCCGGTCAGGGCTCGCTCTTCAGGACATCCTCAGGTTCCGGAGACGCTCACCTATGGCAACCAGTTCGGGGTTCGCAACCTCCCAGGCCGCTCGCTCTTCGTCGTAGCTTCCGACCGCGCCCGTGGTCAGCCTTGAGACAAAACCGGGCCCGAGCAGCTTCGCGAATGACCACTTCCGGTCAGTGAGCGCCCGAACGACGACCTTGTCGCCATCGACACTGGGCCGACCTGCAAACAGCTCGGTC
>JBIKTA010000311.1:0-4159 GCA_044348315.1 Burkholderiaceae bacterium
TCCTTAACTCATCGCGGCTGTAGGGCGCGGCATCATCGCCCCGATTGACGCCCACCTCGCCGATCAATGTCCGGCCCGCCCGGGTGCGGATCTCGACGCGGGCGGGGCGCTCGGCCGGCAGGCGCGCGCTCATCGAGGGGTCCTCGGTGATGCGTACCCGCTCGGCCAATGCCAGCGCGCGCGGGTCTCGGATCGCATCCCAGGTAAAGGCGGGAAGCCTGCTGTGACCTTGAACGATGCGTGTGGCCACTGCGAAGGGTACGGAGAATTTTGCAGCCAGCGTATTTCTGGGGTGGGGGTCATCGAGCTCGGCCGCGAGATGGTAGGACTGCACCAGAATGGCTTCGATGTCTTCGGCCGCCGGCAGCGCCTCGCGTGCTGCGATCTGGTCGAGTGCATCGAGCGTACCGTGGTTGTAGCGGCAGCATGAGTGCAGTTTGAAATAGTTCTGCATCAGGTGCCAGTGTTCGCCCAGGCCCCGGGTCACGGCTTCGCGGTCGAATCGTTCGGAGACGATTGCGCCAAGCAGTGATCCCGGGCCGTCGCGTTCGCCGCTGAACCCGCATTCGGCGAGCGTGAGCGCGAGCAGGCCGTTGTGGTTGCTCAGCCCCGAGTAGGTGTTGCGGACCAGGCCGCCTTCCAGCATCGTGCGCTTGGAGGTGGCAGTCGTGAGCGAAGCGCTGATGTTGAGGGTCTCGCGAAAGGCTTCGGCAGACCGCCCGGCAAGGCGTGCGCACGCCGCGGCAGCACCGATCGTCCCCCAGGTGCCGTGGGGATGCATGCTGCCCCGAAGCTGGGCGGCCGCGCCCAGCCGCGAGCCGACCTCATAGCCCGCGACGATGGCTGACATGAATCGCTCGGCATCGCAGTCCCGCGCCTCAGCCAGCGCGAGCGCAGCAGGCAGCACATGCACGGCAGGATGGCCGCGCGAGAAACGGTTGCCCTCGTCCATCTCAAGAAAGGTGCCGGCCGTGCCGTTGATCAAGGCAGCGGTCAGTGTCGCGCTCGAGCAACCCTGGCCGGGCAATACGGCACGGCCCGGCGCATCGGCCCGCAGTCGCTCGGTGAGCGCGCGCACCTCTGGTTCGGCCGAGCCGGCAACGATGGCGGCCAGCGTGTCCGCTACGATCCACGCCGTCTGTTCGCGGATCGCAAGTGGCAGGCTGGAAAAATCAAGCGCGGCACCGAAGGCGCTCAGGTCGTCAAGGTAGTGGATCGGTTCGTTGTTCATGACAATGAGCGTCTGCTCGTCACGCGGCCCGTGCCTTGGGCGCGCCGTAGGCGCCCCCGCCGGGCAGCGTCAATTCAAGCGTATCGCCCTCGAGCATGTCGACCACGCTCTTGGGGTTCGCCACATCCTCGCCATTGAGTCGGACCCGACCGACTGCACCGGGGGCGCCGCCCAGCAGACCCTTGGCCGGAATCCGCGTACGATCGGTCAAGAGCGACACCCGCAACCGCCCCGGCCAGCGCGACTGGAACGAGACCACCTGACCCGCGCCGCCGTTGAACTCACCCTTGCCACCCGAGTCGTCGGCCAGGCGCTTGCAGCTGAAGACCACCGGTGCCAGTGTCTCGGCCACCTCGATCGGGGTGTTTGAGATGTTGGCTGGAAAGCCCGCTGCGGGGGGCCCGTCACGGCCCCGCATCGCGCCCATGCCGCCGTTGAAAAAGAGGATGGTCGAAAATGAGCGGCCGCGTTCGACGTCCACGCCCCGCAGCAGGATCGACCAAAGCGGCGTGCCGCTGTCGGCTTGGACCTGATCGGGCATGACCGGCGCGAGAGCCTCGAAGACCGCGGCCTGCAGTTGATGTCCGATCAGATGGCGAGCGCCGACTGCGGCGGGCGGCCGGGCATTGACGATCGTGCCTTCCGGCGCGATCACCTTGAAGAGCCGGGTGAATCCGTCATTGTTGGGCAAGCCCGGCGAGAGCAGGCACTTGAAGGGAAAGATCGTATAGGCGTAGGTGTGATTGAAGGTCTCGTTGATGCCGTAGCGGACCTGAGGCGTGCTGCCTGAATAATCGACAGTCACGCCATCATGACGCACTGTGATGGTTGCTTGAATCCGTACCGGGGTGTCAAAGCCGTCAGACTCCACGCTCCCCGTGTAGGTGCCTTCGGGGATTTTCCGCAGCGCCTTCAAAGCGGCTTCGTTTGATGCGGCAAAGATCGCTTCGGCGATCGCATCGATCCCGTCCAGGCCATATTCGTCGAGCATTTCGGCCAAGCGGCGCGACGCAACTCCGAGTGCGGCGACCAGGGCCTCGACGTCGCCCCGAACCTGCTGCGGCAAGCGCACATTGGCTTCGAGTAATTGCATCACCAGGGGATTGAATCGCCCGGCTTCGGCCAGCCGGATGACCGGGAATCGAATGCCTTCCTCGAACATCTCGTTCGCATCCGCCGACCACTGCCGCCCCCCGATATCGGACAGATGCGCCACCGCGACCGCGTAGGCGATCAGGCGCCCCCGATGAAAGATCGGCGCGGCCATCGTCGCATCAGGCAGATGGCCCGTTCCGATCCAGGGGTCGTTGGTAAAGAGGATGTCGCCCTCCTGCAGGGTCTCGGGCGGGTGATCGACCAGCATGCGCGCGAGCGAGAGCGGAGCCGTGCCGATGAAGCCCGGGATGCTGAGGGTTGATTGGGCGACCAGTCTTGCCTGTCGATCGAGCAGTACGCAGGCGAAGTCGTTGGATTCCCGAACCACCGTCGAAAAGGAGGTGCGCTTGAGCGCCGCGCCCGCCTCGTCGGTGATGGCGATCAGCCGGTTCCAGTAGATTTCAAGGTCGATCGGATTCATGATGTTCAGATCCTGTGAGGGTCAGGCTGAGGCCGTTGTGCCGGCCAGCGTCACGCGGATGTTGCCGGTCGCATCGAGCCCGAATCGGTCGCCCGGGCCGATCACCACCGTCGATCCTGGTTGCTCGATCAGTGCCGGTCCGGTCAGGGTCTCGCCTGGGCGCAGCGCCGACTCGGCGAGCACCGGCGTGTCGATGAAGTCGGCCAGCTCAGGGAAATAAGCGGGTCGCGTGCGTCGGGGTGCGGACGCCTCGGTGCCGGCCCCTTTCGCGTCGCGTGCGAAGGGCCTCGCCTCACCCGATTGCGGCGCATCGATCGCGACACTGGCTTCGACCCGCCAGTTGACGATCTCAACCCGCTGCTGGGCAAGGCCGCGCCCGAATCGGCTGGCGTAGGCTTGCTGGAATGCGGTTTCGATGGCGCTGCGGGAGGCTTCATCGAGCCGCCCGGGGAGCGGCGTTTCGACTTCGAAGCCCTGACCCAGATAACGCATGTCGGCGCTGCGTGCAAAGTGGATGGCCTCGCCTGCTATGCCTGAGGCGATCAGCTGTGTGCGCAGGCCTGCTTCCATCTCGGCGCAGAGCGCCTCGATCGCTGCCCAGTCGACCCCGTCGAGGCGGGTGAACCGGGTGCGCACCGCATCCATCTTGATCGGCGCGACCAGCAGCCCGAAGGCCGAGAACACGCCGGCGTTGGCCGGCACGAGCATCGTGCGGCAGCCGGCGCGTCGTGCCACTTCACGGGCATGGAGTGGACCCGCTCCGCCAAAGGCCAGCAGGGTGCACTGTCGGACATCCCGGCCGTTTTCGACCGCGTGGATCTTGGCGGCGGCCGCCATGTGTTCGCAGACGATTCGGTGGATGCCGTTGGCGGCTTCGATCACCGATAAGCCCAGCGGACCGGCAAGATGCCGGTCGATCGCCTCATGGGCCAGGTCGGCGCGCAGGCGGACCGAGCCGCTCAAGGACGCGCCGGCATCGAGATAACCCATCAGCAGCGCCGCATCGGTCACCGTGGGAAGCGTGCCACCGAGGCCATAGCAGGCGGGGCCGGGGCTTGAGCCCGCGCTGTGGGGGCCCACCTTCATCAGTCCAGTTTCATCGATGTGGGCGATGCTGCCGCCACCGGCGCCGATTTCGATCAGGTCGACCGTGGGCAGCCGTACTGGAATCCCGCTGCCCTTCTTGAAGCGTTGCATGCGCGCCGCCTCGAAATCAGTCGTGATCGAGGGCCGCCCCTCACGGATCAGGCAGGCTTTTGCGGTCGTCCCCCCCATGTCAAACGCCAGCACTTCGGCGATCGAGGCTGCGCGGGCACTAAAGGCGGCACCCAATGCGCCTGCGGCAGGGCCCG
>JBIKTA010000313.1:0-4145 GCA_044348315.1 Burkholderiaceae bacterium
CCCGCCTGGCCGATCTCGTTGCTTCTTCGACACTACCGCAATGTCATGCACATCTGGCTGACGAGGTCCTGACATGTTGAGTTCCATCCACCCCACGCTGAGGGCGGTGACGGATCGAATCATCGATCGAAGCGCGCGACTCCGCGGCGATTACCTTCGGATGTGTGATCAGATGGCCGAGCGCCCGCGAGGGGTCGACCGCATGGGTTGCGCAAACGTCGCCCATGCGCTCGCGGCAGCCACTGTTGACGAGCGCCTGCGGGTGCTGGCGCCCCGTTCGGCGCATCTCGGGATCGTCACGGCCTATAACGACATGCTGTCGGCTCACAAGCCCTACGAAAATTACCCCGCGAAGTTGCGTGCCCTGGCCTCGGCCGAGGGGGCGTCGGCGCAGGTTGCGGGCGGCGTGCCGGCGATGTGCGACGGGATCACCCAGGGCTATGAGGGCATGGAGCTCTCGCTCTTTTCGAGGGATGTGATCGCGATTGCTGCCGCGATTGCCCTGTCGCATGACGTCTTCGATGGCGCCCTGATGCTCGGGGTGTGCGACAAGATCGTACCGGGTTTGCTCATCGGTGCCGCCCAATTCGGGCACCTGCCCGTGGTGTTCGTTCCTGCCGGACCGATGCCCTCGGGCCTCTCGAACGAAGCCAAATCCGCCATGAGGCAACGCCACGTCATGGGGGAGGTCGACCGGGCCACGCTGCTCGAAGCCGAGCAGTCCGCCTACCACGCGCCGGGAACCTGCACGTTTTATGGCACGGCCAATTCCAACCAGATGCTGCTGGAGATCATGGGGCTGCAGTTGCCCGGATCATCCTTCGTGAATCCCGGGACGCTTGTGCGGGACCGTCTGGACGCCGAGGCCGTGCGGGTGGCCGTCAGTGCCGCCCGCAGTCGAGACCCGGCTCGTCGGATGGCCCGCGTCCTTTCCGAGCGTGCGGTGGTCAACGGCATGGTCGGCCTGCACGCGACAGGCGGTTCGACCAATCACACGATTCACCTGATCGCAATCGCGCGGTCGGCGGGCATCCTGATCGATTGGGACGATTTCGCCGAACTGTCGCGCTGCGTTCCCTTGCTGGCTCGTGTTTATCCCAACGGCAAGGCCGACGTCAACGATTTTCATGCCGCGGGCGGAATGCCGTTTCTCATCGGCGAACTGCTCTTCGCAGGTCTGCTGCACGAAGACGTCGACACGATTCTCGGGCCGGGGCTCTCTCGTTTTGCCGAGGAGCCCTTCATCGAGGGCGAGGGGGTCAGACAGGATGAGGGCAATCCGACCGGCGGCAGTAACCGGGGCAACGGGGCTGATGGCCGTACCGGTGTGACCTGGCGTCCAGTCGGCTCATCCTCCGACGAATCGGTACTGCGCGGCGTGGCGGCGCCGTTTGCGCCCGAGGGTGGCCTGCGTGTCATACAGGGTCGAATCGGACGCGCCGTTGTCAAGACATCGGCCGTTCCTGCAACGCATCAGCGCATCGTTGCACCGGCGCTCATCTTCGACAGTCAGGAACAGATCGCGGCCCGCCATCGCGAGGGCGGGTTGCAGCGTGACTTTGTCGCGGTGTTGCGAGGGCAGGGGCCGGGCAGCAACGGTATGCCCGAGCTTCACAAGCTGACGCCGATCCTGGGTGCCTTGCAGGACCAGGGCTTTCGCGTCGCGCTGCTGACCGACGGTCGGATGTCGGGGGCCTCGGGCAAGGTGCTCTCGGCCATTCATTTGAGTCCCGATTCGGCACGGGGCGGTGCCATCCTGAAGCTGCGCGAGGGCGATGTCATCGAGATCGACTGCGAGCAGGGCGTCCTCGAGGTCGTTGTCGATGACAGCGAATGGGCGCTACGCCTACCCGCGATCCTGCCCGATCGGTCAGGCGTGTCGATCGGACGAGGGCTCTTCAAGGCGTTCCGTGACCAGGTGTCCGCGAGCGAGGAGGGTGCTTCGATCCTGTTCGGTTCCCAATCCCGCTAAACCTTGGTCCGCGACGGAGCCATCATGCAACTGCCCGATTTCAAGTCGCGAGTCGTCCCGGTGGTGTCGCTCGACCGGGTTGACCATGCGCTACCCCTCGCCCATGCCTTGCTTGCAGGCGGTATCGATGTCATCGAGATCACACTGCGACGTCCGGGCGGCTTGCCGGCAATTGAGCGGCTCGCGCGTGACTGTCCGGAGATCCGTGCTGGCGCAGGGACATTGCTGAGCGTGGAGGACGTCGCCCGTGCGCACGCGGCCGGCGCGCGCTTCGGTTTGTCTCCCGGACTGGATCCCGAGGTGATCGAAGCCGCAAGATGGCACGGGATGCCCTTTATCCCCGGGGTGATGACGCCCACCGAGGCGATGCAGGCGCGCGCGCTCGGGTGCACCCTGCTGAAGCTCTTTCCGGCCGAGCAGGCGGGCGGCGTCGGCATGTTGCGCGCGCTGCGCGGGCCTCTGCCGGATTTGAGTTTTTGCCCCACGGGGGGTATCGGGCCGGACAATTTTTCGAGGTATCTGGCCGAGCCCTCTGTCCGGATGGTGGGCGGGTCCTGGCTCACGCCCGCAAACCTGATCGAGGCCGGAGACTGGCGGGCGATCGAGCATTTGGCGACCCAGGCGATGAGGGCCGGCTGAACGGGACAGCCGTCGCGCGCAAACGGGTATGCCACGGTGGGGGCCGCCTGATCAGTCTTTTCCAATCCAGGTTTGAGCCCGAAAGCGGAGTCCGGTGATGAGGTTCAGGCGGCGTCGCGGGGTCGGCGGTTAATGAGTTGAAACAAGGCGGTTCGGGCCTTCTGCATACTTGTAGCGGCCTCATTGTCTGTCATTCTGCAAGCCTCTGTTTTCAAGGATTGTAGGCTGATGCCGGGCCTGAAGGTGACGAGTTCGGCGGGCATGGCGGCGAGTTTTTCCAGGGGAGTCTGGACGTCTACCGATTTGTAGACACGGCGCCGGCGGCCTTTGGGGTCGATGAACTCGGTGGCGTACAGGCAGGGCCGGTGCAGGTTGAGATACGGGTTGAGGTGGTCGGCATAGAACGCGTTTATCGGCTTGGCAAAGCGCTGCGGGATGTGGCTATAGCCCAGGGTCTTGCGGATCACCGCCCCGTTTTTGGTCTCTACCAGAGCGTTGTCGTTGCAGTGGCGGGGCCGTGAGCGCGTGAACTCGATGCGCAGTTTCTCCAGCAACCGAGCGACATCGTGGTTGACATATTCGCTGCCACCGTCGGAGTGAAAGCCCAGGATCTGAAAGGGGAACTGCTCGAGCAGCAGCCCGATCACGGGCAGCAGAAACGCCTCGCTGATACGTTCGCAGCAGGCGACCAACTGCCACTGGGTAACGCAGTCGACGGCGTTGATGTGATAGACGCCCTTGATGCCGTCCTGGTCGCCCTGATGAACGGTATCGATCCGGATGAAGCCAGCGCGACCGTCGGGTGCCGGAGCCTTGCGCACACCGATCACGCTGGGCCGTGAGCGGGTCTTGTCGATGTGCAGGCGCTGGGCGCGATAAGAGCGATGCTTTCGCAGGTTGTAGAGGTGGGCGACCGAGATGCTGGCCAGGCGCTCGTAGCGGGCATCGCCGTAGAGGGTCCAGGCCCGGTGGCACAGGTGGCGAGCCGCAGGCCCTGAAAGCGTGTCGTGGAGGCTATCGAGTTCGGCCAGCGCAATGCAATCTTCGGCGGTGAAGCGCCCGCGCCATGCGGTGGCCGGAGGTTGGTAGCGAGCCTGGACGGTTCCGCTCTGGCAGTACTGGGCGATCAGCCGGGTGACCTGGGCCCGAGAGAGGCCGGTCATCTTGCCGAAGTACGCCTTTGTTACGGCCCGCGCTGATTTCGGATCGGTATCCCGAGGTATTCGAGGAGGGACGGAGGCGTTTGTCCCGACCTGATTGAGGCGGTACGCGTCCCTTGCGGAGCGTGAACCGAAGATGCTCCCGAAGCAGATGTGACAACGCCGCCGGCGGTGAGCGGGCGGCGTTGCGGTAAGTGCCTGCAGGGCGTGCAGGCGGGGTGGATCAGAACGGCAACTCTTCGTTGTAGGGGCCGGCTTCGGGTTCGATGGTGGGGCCCCGGTTGCGATCCTCGAAGTGACGGCGGATCTGAGCGGCGTAGTGGGACTCGATCCGGTTGAGCAGTTCTTCGACGAAGAGGTATAGCTCGAAGGCT
>JBIKTA010000312.1:0-4145 GCA_044348315.1 Burkholderiaceae bacterium
ACCGAGGCCGCAGCCCTGGGTTGTCTGGGCTCGTTCGGCCTCGCGGCCGCTTACCGCGACCTCGACGTCAAACGCGTGATCCTGGCACTCAAGGGCACGCTATCGATCTCGGTGATGATGCTCACCTTCATGGCCGTGGCGATCGGCTTCAGCCAGCTGCTCGCCTACTCGGGGGCCAGTCGCGGCCTGCTGGAATTCGTCACGGCGATGGACGTCTCGCCCATCGTCATGATCCTCCTGATGCAGTTGATCGTGCTGATCCTGGGCTGCTTCATGGAGCAGATCGCGATCATGCTGATCACATTGCCGATCTTCATCCCGATCATCAAGGCGCTGGGCATCGACCCCATCGTCTTCGCGGTGATCACACTGATCAACCTCGAAATCGCGCTGATGACGCCGCCCTTCGGGCTTTTGCTGTTCGTGCTGAAGGGCGTGGCGCGCGACGTACCGATGAAAGCGATCTATCTCGCAGCCACCCCCTACATCCTGATCGATGTGCTGGTCATCTTTCTGATCCTGATCTGGCCGGAGATCACGCTGGCGCTCACGCGGCTGGTACGTTGACCCCGCCCTTTTTCCTGAGTTGATTTTCTGTCCTGAATTGGAGTACCCATGAGCGCTCAACCGAACGCCGAGCCACTGGAAGTGGCTTTCACCGAACAACAGCTTGTCCTCCTGCAACAGGTCGTCGATGCCGGTACGCACGGCCGCACGATCGAAGAGGTCGTTCGCAACATTTTCAGGCAGCACAGTGAACAACTGTTCGGCACGGAGCGCTCGGCATGAACTACGGCAACTCGCTCACCCAGTTCCGGCTCGAGCCTGTCAGCGGGAAGGCGCTCCCGCTCAAGGCAGGACAGACGCTCCACATCACGCTGGCCGAGGGCCCACAGTGCGTGGACTTCAACTGCTTCAACCTGCATGACTACCGTGAAGCGATGTCGGTGGGCCATATGCGCCGCACCGGCTTTCGCGCTCACCGCGGCAGCATCATCTGGAGCAAACCCCCGCGCTACAGCCCGATGATGGTCTTCCTGGAAAAACCCGACACCTGCGTAACCGATCTGCTTGCCGCCCGCTGCCACGCGACCCAGTTCGAGAAAGAACGCGGCTATCCGGGCCTGCACACCAACTGCCAGGATACGTTTGCCGAGTCGATCGGTGAGTATGGCCTGTGCCCCGATGATGTCCACGATTCACTGAACATGTGGATGAACACCGGCTGGGACGATGCCGGCAATTTCATTCCGAACGTGCGGCGCAACACGGGTCGCAAGGGCGACACGGTCGTGCTGCTCGCCTTGATGGATGTGCTGGCCGTGCCCATCGTCTGCGGATCGGGCGATGTATCGAACACCAGCAACTACTGGTTTCGCCCGATCGACATCGAGGTCCGAGACTACAGCAGCGATTCCGAGGCCGCGACCGAGCGCCTGCTCGCCAAGCACACCGGTTTCATCAACCAGCGCAAACCTGAACAGTTTCGGGTCCCCCCTCGCGACTCGAACCGCGAGTGTCGCTGCGACCCCTATTACAAGCCCAAATTCGTCAACTTCCCGATCCAGACCCGCACGCTCAATATCGATCTCGATACGCAAGACCACGATAGCCTGCAGAAACTCGTCAAGATGGGGCAGGGCCAGGATGCCGAGGACGCGTTCAGAACCGCCGTCATGACCTGGTACACGCGGAACAAGACCCGGCAGATCGTGCCGGAGTTGCTCGATCTTTGAACGTCAGCGACAGGGCCTCGCCATGGAACGCACCAATATTCACCCCGAGACGCTCCACCAACGGCGCGTCAACGGCATCCTGCTCTATTCGCCGGTGGTCAAGGTCACGCACGGCAGTTTTGTGTTCGTCTCGGGGCTGCTGTCTCGCAACCAGGCGGGCGAAATCATTGGTGTGGGCGACATGCGCGCCCAGATCGCTCAGGTCGGAGAAAACCTGCGGCTCGCGCTCGCAAGCGCAGGGGCAACGCTCAATGACCTGGTGCGCACCTGCACCTTCACCACCGACATCGACGAGTTTTTCCGTCACCCTGATCTGCGCGACCAGATCTTCGGGCCGGCGCTGCCCACCAGCACCACGATCGGTGTGAGCCGCCTCTCCGATCCGCGATTTCTGGTTGAAATCGAGGCCTTTGCCATGCTGCCTTGAGGGCGCTCAGATCAGGCGCCTCCGCACGGCTGCGGTGACCCATTCGCTCACCACCACCGTGGCGAGGATCACGATCAACAACATTGTGACCTTGGGCCAGGCCAGCATGCCCAGCGCCGATTCGAGCTTGACACCGATGCCGCCCGCACCCACCAGGCCCAGCACGGTGGATTCCCGAATATTGATGTCCCAGCGAAAAACGCTGATGCCGGCAAGTGTGGGCGCAACCTGCGGGACGATGCCCCAGGCCATCACCTGGGTGCTGCTCGCACCGGTCGCATCGATCGCCTCAACCTGACTCGCATCGATTTCCTCGATGGCCTCGTAGAGCAACTTCCCGATGAAGCCGATCGACCGCAAGGCGATTGCGATGATGCCGGCGAGCACCCCCGGGCCAAGGATCGCAACCAGCAGCAGCGCCCAGATCAGCGAGTTGATCGAGCGCGACGACACAATCACGAGGAGCGCAATCGGGCGGATCAAACGCGTACTCGGCGTGGTGTTGCGCGCCGCAAGAAACGCCACCGGCACCGCCATGATCAGGCCAAGGAGCGTGCCGAGCGTCGCGATGTTGATGGTTTCCCAGAGAGGCCACAGCAGCTCTTGGGTGAACCCCCAATCAGGCGGCATCATCCGCGTGCCGATATCGACCCCCTGACGCGGCGCATCACTGACAAAGGACCATATGGTGTCCTGAGTCATGATCTGAAACGCCCACGAGCAAAGGGCCAGGACGAACACCCAGCCGCCAAAGATTGCGAGCTCCGCGCGCGCGCTACGCTTGCGCCATCCGACCGATTGGTTCGCACTCATCCCTACTGCACCTTCCTGCGGACCCAGCCGGACAGATACTCGGTACACAACACGATGGCGATGATCACGATGATCACCGCCGCAGCCGAGTCGAACTCATACCGGTCCATTGCAGTATTGAGCGTCGCACCGATGCCACCGGCGCCGACAATGCCGATCACCGCCGACTCCCGAAAATTGATATCCAGCCGATAGAGCGACAAGCCCGCGAGTCTGGGCAGCACCTGTGAGAGCACCGCGTAATCGAGCACCTGCATCGGGCCCGCTCCGGTGGCGCGCAGCGCTTCGAGCTGTGCGGCCTCGATCTCCTCGATGTCTTCGGCCAGAAGTTTCGCCATGAAGCCAATCGTCGCGAAGGTGAGCGTCAAAAATCCTGCAAACGGTCCAAAGCCAAACATCGCCACCAGAAAGATTGCGACGATGATCTCGTTCAGCGTGCGCGACAACGCGATGAACCCTCGACAGGCGAGATAGATCGGTGTGGGTGACAGGTTTCGGGCCGCACCCACCGCAATCGGAATCGAAAGCGCGACGCCGACGGCAGTTGAGGTGAGGGTCATCGTGAGACTCTCCTGAAACCCGATCAGGATCTCGTCCCAGCGGCTCAGAAAATCGGGACGCAGGAAAGCCACGACGAAGGCGAGCCCGCGATCGAGCCCCTGGGTCAGTCGGGCCCAATTGATCTCGAGCGACCCGACTGCCAAAACCAGATAAATCAGCGCTCCCGCCCAGAGTGACCACCTGAGGCCTGCGCTTTGAATGAAAGGCGGACGGACCCAGAGCCGGGCTTGGGCTCCAGACCGTGCGAGTGTCGGGGATATCATGCTGCAGCGACGTCGCGTTCATCAGGCAAACCGCCTGAGCCCTCGCCTGAATCAGCGTTCATCCGGCGGGTCATCGCACTCCAGTCCTCTTCACCGTAGATGCGCGACAGCACCGACTCGTCGACCTCGCTGGCAGAACCGTCATACACCACCTCGCCCGCGCGCAGCCCGACAATACGCGGCAGGAATTCGGTCGCGAGCACGACATCATGGATATTCACGATCGCAGCAAGGCCGCGCTCGCGGCAGAGCTCTAGGATCAAACGCATCACGTTGCGTGAGGTCTTGGGATCGAGGCTCGCCGTGGGCTCGTCGACCAGCAGCAGCCTTGGCTCCTGCATCAGC
>JBIKTA010000314.1:0-4127 GCA_044348315.1 Burkholderiaceae bacterium
GACTGCTCCCTGTCAATGTTGCCCGGGTCGCCTGAAGAATGATTCAGCCAGGGCGAGGAATTTAGCAGGATGCTCGAACGCCACCGAGTGTGAGCAGCGTCCCAGCAAAACGAGGTCCGCGTGTGGAATCGACCGACTCAGGGTGAGTGTCAGCGGCTCGGCCGGGAAGCCCTTGTCGTCTCGACCATGCACCATCAGGACTTCACATTTCACGCCAGCGAGCTCTTCGGCGCCGAGTAGCGCCTGATCGATGTAGCGCAGCCGCTCGCCTTCGAACATTTTGCCGAAATACGCCTCGTAGTCACCCGAAAACAGCACCGCTTCGCGTCCCGACAGATAGGCCTCGTCGATGAGGGACTTGTCGTGGATCAGGCCTTCGGCCGCGCGGCGCAGTTCGTCCCGGTTTTTTGGGAAGGTCCAGGTGCGCCGCGTCTCATCCGACATTGGGAAGACCGCGCCTACGGTGGCGGTGGTCATCACATGGGAGATCCTGGGCTCGCGCGCGGCGAGCTTGAGCGCGAGCGCGCCCGATATCGAGTGGCCGATGACGCCGATGGGCCCGGCGGGCATCCTGCCGATCATCTCCAGGCATTGATCGATCCACAAAGGGAAATCAAAGTAGGGCGGGGCCGGCTTGCGGCCGGATCGCCCAAAGCCGACCAGATCCATTGCGAAGACGTGGTGCCCCTGCGCGAGCGGTTCGATCACCTTGCCCCAGTTTCCCCGGGTCGATGCGCCCGGACCCGAGCCATGGATCATGAGAATCGGCATGCCTGAGCCACCTTCTACGTAGTGGACGGTGATGCCCTTGAAATCGAATGAATGGTCTTTCATGACGGTGCTTCGGTTCACCAGGAAGGGTTCGGGTCGATGGGCTTAGGCCTGCAGGCAGGCCTGTGGGCCGTGCCCGGGAGACATGAAAATTTTTAGAGTGATGCCGGTTTAGACTGTCAAGACAAGGCGACGATCTTCATTTTATTTTGAGGAAGATATCGATCTGTAAACACGCTGTCACGCGAATTATCTTGTCTTTAAAGATGAGTTTAATTAACCTGAAAAGATGCCTGCCAATCTGCCCCCCCTGACCGCGCTGCGTGCTTTTGAGGCAGCGGCTCGTCACCTGAGTCTCAAGCAGGCCGCAGCCGAGTTGAGTGTGACGCCTGCGGCGGTCAGTCACCAGATCCAACAGCTCGAGGATCTGCTCGGGGTGCGTCTGTTCCGGCGGCGCCACCGAGGGGTCGAACTGACCGAAATTGCACAGGCCTGCCTGCCCAGGCTTCAGGAGGGCTTTGAGAGCCTGCGCCAGGCGGTTGATCGGATTCGGGTTCACCGAGGCGCCGATGTCCTGACGGTGGGCGCATCGCCTTCGTTTGCCTCCCACTGGCTGATGCGGCGCCTGCATCGTTTCGTGATTGCAAACCCGGAGGTCGATGTGCGCGTGACGACTCAGATGCGGCAGTTTGCCCGCCTGCCGCGTGGTCGCCGTGGCGATCTCGAGAGCGTCCTTGCATGGGTCGACGAAGTCGACGTGATCGTTGTCTTTGGCAACGGAAACTACCCCGGCTTGCGGGTCGACAAGCTCCTGCCGCTGGAGATCACTCCACTGTGCAGTCCGGCGCTGCTGGAGGGTCCGAGAGCCTTGCAGCAACCCGAGCACCTGGCCGACCACGACCTGCTGCACGACGATCGCGGCATCCTGTACGAAGGCCGATCATTCTGGGAGATCTGGCTCGAAGCCGCTGGCTGCCAGGTCGTCCAGACGGACAGGGGGCTGCATTTCACGCATTCGATCCTGGCGATCGAGGCGGCGATGGCGGGCCTGGGGATCGTTGTCAGCACACCGGCGCTTGCGTCGGCCGACCTCGCGATGGGTCGGCTGGTCGCTCCCTTTGATCTGCGCGTTCCGCTCGATTCAAGCTACTACGTGGTCAGCAATGACCTCGCCTCGCGCAGAAGCGTGATCGGCGTTTTTCGTGACTGGTTGCTGAGCGAGGCGCGGGCCGAAGAGGTCGTTGTTTCAGACAAAGGTTTTTCCCCTCGCTCGTAGACGATTTGCGCGCGTCCGACGATCAGTGGATCGATCTTGCCGACTCGCTCGACGTCCTTGCGCTCGTAAGGGAGCTTGTGCAGCACGTAGCGTATCGCGCCAAGTCGCGCCCGCTTCTTACAGTCGCTCTTGATCACGGTCCAGGGCGCTTCGGCCGTGTCGGTCTCGAAAAACATTGCTTCCTTGGCGCGAGTGTAGTCATCCCATTTGTCAAGCGAGCCCAGATCGACTGGGCTGAGCTTCCACTGCTTCAAGGGATGGATTTGCCTTTCCTCGAAGCGACGGCGCTGTTCCGCCCGACTGACCGAGAACCAGAACTTGATCACATAGATGCCGCTGCGCCCGAGATGTCGCTCAAATTCGGGTGCTCGTATCATGAATTCCCGGTATTCGGCATCGCTGCAAAATCCCATGACGCGTTCGACGCCCGCACGGTTGTACCAGCTCTGATCAAACAGCACGATCTCGCCAGCGGTAGGCAGGTGCTGCACGTAGCGTTGGAAATACCATTGACCCCTTTCGACTTCGCTGGGCTTTGCGAGCGCCACAACGCGTGCGCCGCGCGGGTTCAGGTGTTCCATGAAGCGCCTGATCAGGTTGCGATAGGGATAGCCTCCCTCTCGCCAATCACTCGCGAGTTCCTCGTCGGGATCGATCAGCAGGGCCTCCTTGTCGCGCCCATCGAGCGCTTCCCTCAGGATCTGGAGGTCGTCCTGTGATGTGCCTTTGAACAGGTCGCGAAGCGCCTGCGTACGGGTGTTGCCGGTGAGTGAGGCGTCTGTCAGTACGCCGAGCAGTTGCGCGAGCTGCCGGCCCTGGGCGGCTTCAGCCGCCTTGCTTGCGCCACGCGTCCCGACCCGATCGATTGGCTGAACGACGGTGTCGCCCTCGGCGACCCGTCGGATGGGTTCGGTGGGTCCGCGGCAAGCCACCTCTGATCATGGGGGGAGCGCTTCCGGGGCGATCGACCGCTCATCCTTGGGAGCGCGTGAGGCGCAGTCCCCGCCTGGTGTGGCAGACCGGGGAATCACCCCCGGCTCCGCTCAATGCCGGATCAGGTTCAGGATCCTGAGTTTGAGCGCGCTGAAGGTCTCGCTCGCGGTATCGGCCACCGTGCGTGGCCGTGCGAGCGGGACATCGATCCGTTCCTGGATGCGGCCGGGCCGGGCTGACATCACGTAGATCGTGCTCGACAGGAAGATTGCTTCGTCGATGTCATGCGTGACGAAGATGATGGTCGGCTGCAGGGCTTGCCAGACCGACAGCAACAACTCCTGCATCGTGAGGCGCGTCTGGGCGTCGAGCGCACCGAAAGGTTCGTCCATCAGCAGCACCCTGGAGCCCAGGGTGAGAATCCGGGCGATCCCGACGCGCTGACGCATCCCCCCGGAGAGCTGCACGGGCAGGTGGTTGCGAAAATCGCGCAGGCCGACGATTTCCAGCATCCGGTTGGCGCGGTCCTCGTATTCCGAGCGCGGCAGGCCCTGCACCTTTGGACCGAAGACCACGTTCTCCCAGACTGTGAGCCAGGGGAAAAGCGCGGCTTCCTGAAACACGACGCCGCGATCGGGACCTGGCGCACCGACACCTTTGCCGTCGAGCAGCAGTTGGCCCGAGGTCGGGGCCTCGAAGCCCGCGATCAGATTGAGCAGTGTCGACTTCCCACAACCCGACGGGCCGAGCAAGGCGACGAAGTCGCCCGTTCCGACCCGCACATCGATACCGTCGAGTGCCCGGACCGGCGAGGGTCCAGGGTAGATCTTGCTCAAGCCCTCGATGACGATCTCGGCCATTGTTCGTGTTCTCTCAATGACTCTGCAGGATCCGCCAGGCCAGGACCCGGCGCTCGATGTATACGATCAGCCGGTCACTGAGAAAGCCCAGCATGCCGATTGACACCATGTCGGCGAGCACGATGTCCATTCGACCCACGTAATACGCATCCCACAGCACGTAGCCAAGACCCGATTTCACCGCCACCATCTCGGAGACGATCACAGCGGTCCAGGAGATTCCCAGCCCGATGCGCAGCCCCGTGAACACCGAGGGCATCGAGGCCGGAAAGACCACGCGCATCAGC